>NZ_LZLU01000266.1:0-10929 GCF_001673415.1 Mycobacterium sp. 1165196.3
AGCTGCGGATCCGCGGTGGGCTCCTCGACGCTGGCGAAGGTGTAGGTGCGTCGCCGCCCCCGCACCAGCGCCGCGGCCGAACTCGCTTCCGCGCTGCAGGCGGCGCGCAACACCGGGATCGATCCCGAGCTGGAAACCAGGTCGTCAATCGCCGCGGCGCGCGTCAAGGTCGCAATCCAAGAACCCGCCCTGCGGGCCGCCTCCCGCGTCTTCGACGCCGGCGGCGCGTCGGCCGTGCAGGCGTCGGCGCTGCTGGATCGGCACTGGCGCAACCTGCGGACCCTGTTCTCGCACAACCCGACGGTCTATAAGGCGCGGGTGCTCGGCGATGTCGCGGTCAACGGCGCGGAGCTGCCGCAGAGCAGCTTCTTCTAACGCAGCGCGCGGATTTAAGTCAGCGCAGGCGCCCATGGGACAATGGGACCCGTGTTGCGTTGGATCACCGCTGGGGAGTCGCACGGCCGCGCGCTGGTGGCCGTGCTCGAAGGCATGATCGCCGGTGTGGAGATCACCTCCCTCGACATTTCCGAACAGCTGGCCCGCCGCCGCCTCGGTTACGGCCGCGGCGCCCGGATGGCGTTCGAGCGGGACGCGGTGAGCGTGCTGTCCGGGGTGCGTCACGGTGTCACCCTGGGCGGGCCCATCGCCGTCGAGATCGGCAATACCGAATGGCCGAAGTGGGAGACCGTGATGGCCGCCGACCCGGTCGACCCGAGCGAGCTGGCCGACAGCGCGCGCAACGCGCCGCTCACCCGGCCGCGGCCCGGCCACGCCGACTACGCGGGCATGCTCAAGTACGGCTTCGACGACGCCCGGCCGGTGCTGGAACGGGCCAGCGCCCGCGAGACGGCGGCCCGCGTCGCGGCGGCCACCATCGCCCGCGCGTTCCTGCGCCAGGCGCTGGGCGTCGAGGTGCTCTCGCACGTCATCGCGATCGGCCCGTCGGCGCCCTACCAGGGCCCGCCGCCCGGCCCGGGCGACCTGCCCGCGATCGACGCCAGCCCGGTGCGCGCCTTCGATAAGGCGACCGAGGAGGCGATGATCGCCGAGATCGAGGCCGCCAAGAAGGACGGCGACACGCTCGGCGGGGTGGTCGAGGTGGTGGTCCTGGGCCTGCCCATCGGGCTGGGCTCGTTCACCAGCGGCGACAACCGCCTCGACAGCCAGCTCGCCGCCGCCGTGATGGGCATCCAGGCGATCAAGGGCGTCGAGATCGGCGACGGCTTCGAGACGGCGCGCCGCCGCGGCAGCCGAGCCCACGACGAGATGTATCCGGGCCCAGACGGGGTGGTCCGCTCGACCAACCGGGCGGGCGGCCTGGAGGGCGGCATGACCAACGGCCAGCCCCTGCGGGTGCGCGCCGCGATGAAGCCCATCTCCACGGTGCCGCGGGCGCTGGCCACCGTCGACATGGCGACCGGCGCCGAGGCCGTCGCGATCCACCAGCGCTCGGACGTCTGCGCGGTGCCGGCCGCCGGCGTGGTGGTCGAGGCCATGGTGGCGCTGGTGCTGGCCCGCGCGGCGCTGCAGAAGTTCGGCGGTGACTCGCTGGCCGAAACCCGCCGCAACGTCGAGTCCTACCGGCGGGCGGTCGCCGAGCGGGAGTCGCCGGCCGCCCGGGGTACCGCGTAATGGCGCCCAGGGCTGTTCTGATCGGTCTGCCGGGATCGGGCAAGTCCACCATCGGCCGGCGGCTGGCCAAGGCCCTCGGGGTCGACTTCCTGGACACCGATGTGGCCATCGAGCAGCGGACCGGGCGGCGCATCGCCGACATCTTCGCCACCGACGGCGAGCCGGAATTCCGCCGCATCGAGGAGGAAGTGGTGCGCGCCGCGCTGGCCGATCACGACGGCGTGGTGTCCCTGGGGGGCGGCGCCGTCACCACCCCGGGGGTGCGGGCGGCGCTGGCCGGTCACACCGTCATCTACCTGGAGATCAGCGCCACCGAAGGCGTGCGGCGCACCGGCGGCAACGCCGTGCGTCCGCTGCTGGCCGGGCCCGATCGCGCCGACAAGTACCGCGCGCTGCTGGCCGAGCGCAGCCCGCTGTACCGGCGGGCGGCGACCATCCGCGTCGACACCAACCGGCGCAACCCCGGCGCGGTGGTGCGCTACATCGTCTCGCGGTTGCAGGCTCCCGCGGGGGCCGCGACATGACCCGCTCGGGTGAGCCCGTCACCATCGAGGTGGCCGTCGACCCGCCGTACCCGGTGATCATCGGTACCGGCCTGCTGGGCGAGTTGGACGAACTCCTCTGCAACCGGCACAAGGTGGCCATCGTGCATCAGCCGGTGCTGGCCGAGACCGCCGAGGTGATCCGAGGCCGGTTGGCGGACAAGGGTGTTGACGCGCACCGCATCGAAATCCCGGACGCCGAAGACGGCAAAGACCTTCCGGTCGTGGGCTTCTTGTGGGAAGTGCTGGGCCGCATCGGGATCGGGCGCAAGGACGCGTTGGTCAGTCTCGGCGGCGGCGCGGCCACCGACGTCGCCGGGTTCGCGGCGGCCACCTGGCTGCGCGGCGTCGACATCGTGCACGTGCCCACCACGCTGCTCGGCATGGTCGATGCGGCCGTCGGCGGCAAGACGGGGATCAACACCGACGCGGGCAAGAACCTGGTCGGGTCGTTCCATCAGCCCCACGCGGTCCTGGTCGACCTCGCGACGCTGCAGACGTTGCCGCCCAACGAACTTGTGGCCGGGATGGCCGAAATCGTCAAGGCGGGATTCATCGCCGATCCGGTGATCCTCGACCTCATCGAGGCCGATCCGCAGGCCGCCGTCGACCCGTCGGGTGACGTGCTGGCGGAACTGATCCGCCGCGCGATCGCCGTCAAGGCGGAGGTGGTGGCCGCCGACGAGAAAGAGTCGGAGCTGCGCGAAATCCTCAACTACGGGCACACATTGGGCCACGCCATCGAGCGCCGGGAGCGCTACCAGTGGCGCCACGGCGCCGCGGTGTCGGTGGGTCTGGTCTTCGCCGCCGAGCTAGCCCGGCTGGCCGGCCGGCTCGACGACGCCACCGCGCAGCGCCACCGCACCATCCTGTCCGCGCTCGGCCTGCCGGTCAGCTACGACGCCGACGCGCTGCCGCAGCTGCTGGAATACATGGCGGGAGATAAGAAGTCGCGCGCCGGGGTGCTGCGGTTCGTGGTGCTCGACGGGCTGGGCAAGCCGGGCCGGCTGGCCGGACCCGACCCGGCGCTGTTGGCGGCGGCATATGCCGGACTCGCGCAGGAGGCTTCGTGACCACGACTGTGAACGTCATCAACGGCCCGAACCTGGGCCGGCTGGGGCGCCGCGAGCCCGACGTGTACGGCGACACGACGCACGATCAGCTGGCGGCGCTGATCGAGCGCGAGGCCGATGACCTGGGCCTCAAAGCCGTTGTGCGGCAAAGCGATAACGAAGCCGAGCTGCTGGACTGGATCCACTCGGCCGCCGACGCGGGCGAACCGGTGATCCTCAACGCCGGCGGGCTCACCCACACCTCGGTGGCCCTGCGCGACGCCTGCGCCGAGCTGAGCGCACCCCTGATCGAGGTGCACATCTCCAATGTCCATGCCCGCGAGGAGTTTCGGCGGCATTCCTACCTGAGCCCGGTCGCCACCGGCGTGATCGTCGGGCTGGGGGTACAGGGCTATCTGCTCGCCCTGCGCTATCTGGCCGGAAAGCCCGGCGCCGACAGCTAGCCCTTGCCGTGCTCCGTGCCCGGCTTGGTGTGCTCGTCGCCGCGGTGGATCACTTCGGTCTTGGGGTCGTGCTCGGTTTTGCCGATCGATTCGGTGGGCTCTTCGCGCTCGGCGGTGGCGACGGCCGCGGTCCGCGCGTCGGTCTGGTGGCTGGACGTCTGCGCGGGAATCTCGCCGGTAGGGGCGTCGTCACCGCGCACCGCGGAGAACACGTCGGTGTCGGCCCGTTCGTCGTCGGCGCCCGGCCGCCGCGGCGGGGGATTGCGGTCCACCCGCCAGCGCCCGATGGTCACGCCGATGATGGCGGGCAGGAAGACGCACAGCGCGGTGAAGGCGGCGAAGGTGGTGAGCTCGTTGAGCAGCCCGCCGGTGTACAGGCCCTTGTAGAAGAGCGCGATCAGCCAGGTCACGGCGCCGCTGAGCACACCGGCCAGCAGGCCGGCCAGCAGCCACGTCATCGCCAGGTCGCCGCGGCGGTCCGGATCGGGGTTGGCGCGGGCGTCGGCCCGGCCGTCGAGCACCCCCCACACGGCCACGCCGATGATGAACAGCACCAGCAGCACCACGCTGAACAACCCGGCGTTCGTCTGCCACGCGTTGATCAGTGCACCTTGGAACAATCGGACGACGACCATCGCCGTGGCGTAGACCAATCCGCGCAGCATCCAGTTACTCATGGCCCAAAAGCGTAGCGAGTACCGTCAAGACCTGTGACACATTCACAGCGTCGAGACAGGCTCAAAGCACGACTCGAGGCCAGCGGATTGGATGCGCTGCTGGTCACGGACCTGGTGAACGTCCGTTACCTTTCCGGTTTCACCGGATCCAACGGCGCGTTGCTGGTGTTCGCCAACGGTCGGGGCCCCGTGCTGGCCACCGACGGGCGCTACCGAACGCAGGCCGCCGAGCAGGCGCCGGACCTCGAGGTCGCCATCGAACGGGCCCTCGGGCGCTACCTGGTCGGGCAGGCCGCCGAGGCAGGCGCGCAGAAGCTGGGCTTCGAAAGCAACGTGGTCACCGTCGACGGGTTCGACGCCCTGACCCGTGAGCTCGACGACCGCAAGGCGGCCACCGAGCTGGTCAAGGCCGCCGGCACGGTCGAAGCGCTGCGCGAGGTCAAGGACGCCGGCGAGGTCGCGCTGCTGCGGCTGGCCTGCGAGGCGGCCGACGCCGCGCTCAGCGACCTGGTGGCGCGTGGCGGCCTGCGGCCGCGCCGGACCGAACGCGAGGTGAGCCGCGAGCTGGAGGCCCTGATGCTCGACCACGGCGCCGACGCGATCTCGTTCGAGACCATCGTGGCTGCCGGGCCGAATTCGGCGATCCCGCACCATCGCCCGACCGATGCCGTGCTGGCCAGCGGCGATTTCGTGAAGATCGACTTCGGCGCGCTGGTCGGCGGCTACCACTCCGACATGACCCGCACCTTCGTGCTCGGCAAGGCCGCCGACTGGCAGCTGGAGATCTACCAGCTGGTCGCCGACTCGCAGCGGGCCGGCCGGGAGGCGCTGCACGCCGGCGCCGACCTGCGCGAGGTGGACGCCGCGGCCCGTCGGGTGATCGCCGACGCCGGTTACGGCGAGCAGTTCAGCCACAGCCTGGGCCACGGCGTGGGCCTGCAGATCCACGAGGCACCGGGCATCGGCGCCACCTCCACCGGCACGTTGCTGGCCGAGTCGGTGGTGACCGTGGAACCCGGCGTCTACCTGCCCGGCCGCGGCGGGGTGCGCATCGAGGACACCCTGGTGGTGCCGCAGGAGGCCGGCGGCACGTCACCGGAATTGCTGACCAAGTTCCCCAAGGAGCTGGCCGTCCTGGGGTAGCGGCCGGGCGGCCGGCGGGCTTGCCCCCGCGAGTACAGTCGGGGACGTGAACGGGGTGGCACGGGGTTTGGCGCGCCTGCGGGACTTCCGGTGGGACGTGTACGCCCAGCCCCTTCGCGAGACGCGGCTGGAAATGCAGATCGTCTACTTCGCGATCCACCTGCCGTTCGCCAGCGGGGTTACCGTCCACCTCCCGCTGCTGACCATGATCAAGCCGTTGCCGTCGCCCGACGAGCACGCCGCGGCCGGCCGCGAACCGGCGCGCCGCTGACGGAGTTTCGCCCGTCGGCCGCGCGACCCCGGCCCGCGAGGCCCGGCCCCGCGGCGCTCTAAACTAGCCGACAAGTCGCACACAGTCCGCAGACGACTGTCCATCCCGAGGAGATATACCGAACCGTGGCAAGCACTGCCGATTTCAAGAACGGACTGGTGCTGGTGATCGACGGCCAGCTGTGGCAGATCGTCGAGTTCCAGCACGTCAAACCCGGCAAGGGCCCGGCGTTCGTGCGGACCAAGCTGAAGAACGTGCTCTCCGGCAAGGTCGTCGACAAGACGTACAACGCCGGGGTCAAGGTGGAGACCGCCACCGTCGACCGGCGCGACGCCACCTATCTGTACCGCGACGGCAGCGACTTCGTGTTCATGGACAGCCAGGACTACGAGCAGCACCCGCTGCCCGAGTCGCTGGTCGGGGACGCCGCCCGGTTCCTGCTGGAGGGCCTGCCGGTGCAGGTGGCGTTCCACAACGGGTCACCGCTGTACCTCGAGCTGCCGGTGTCGGTCGAGATGGAGGTCACCCACACCGAGCCCGGCCTGCAGGGTGACCGGTCCAGCGCCGGCACCAAGCCGGCCACCGTGGAGACCGGCGCCGAGATCCAGGTGCCGCTGTTCATCAACACCGGCGACAAGCTGAAGGTGGACACCCGCGACGGCAGCTACTTGGGGCGCATCAACGCGTGAGTAGACCCGTGAGGGGACGCCACCAGGCCCGCAAACGCGCCGTCGACCTGTTGTTCGAAGCCGAGGCCCGCGGACTGAGCCCGGCGGAGGTCGTCGACGTCCGCACCGGGCTCGCCGAAACGAACCCCGATGTCGCGCCCCTGCAGCCGTATACGGCCGCGGCGGCCCGGGGCGTCGGTGAGCACGCCGCGCACATCGACGACCTGATCAGCTCGCACCTGCAGGGCTGGACGCTGGACCGGCTGCCGGCCGTGGACCGCGCGATTTTGCGGGTCGCGGTGTGGGAGCTGCTGTACGCCGACGACGTGCCCGAGCCGGTCGCCGTCGACGAGGCCGTCCAGCTGGCCAAGGAGTTGTCCACCGACGATTCGCCGGGCTTCGTCAACGGGGTGCTGGGCCACGTCATGCTGGTGACGCCGCAGATCCGGGCCGCCGCCGAGGCGGTCCGAGGCGCGCTGGGTCCCGACCTAACCCCGGAGGACCCCGGACCGCAGCCATGACCCGGTTGGAGCTGCGCCTGCTCGTGGCGGCCGTGCTGGCCGCGACGGTGGTGCTGGGCGCGGTGATCTGCGCCGCCTATCGCCTGACCATCGTCGCCTCGGTGCTCTCCATCTACGCGCTGGGGGTGGGCGCCTGGCTGTATCACTGCGTCGAACGGGTGATCGTGGCCCGGCGCATCAGCACGGTGCGCTCGGCGGCCAAGCCGCTGCAGCCGCTGCTGCCGGTGATGGCCGCGATCATGGGGCTGACGCAGGGCGTGGTGCGCTCGCTGTCCGACGTCACCGAATTGCCCGCCCGCCGCTGGGAGTTGCCGGTGTTGCGTTGGGTGGACAGCACGCGGGGTAATCGCCGTGTGGTGGAAAGTGACGACGAGGCGGATCACTGATCAAGCTGAGGTGAAATGACCACGGGCATGTCGCGGCGGGTTGACAATACGAGCGGCACGTCAGCGGCGGCGAACGAAGAACAGGTGAGGTCATGATTCGATACAGCACCCAGCCGCGACGACTCCGGGTGTCGGCACTGGCGGCCGTGGCCAACCCGTCCTACGCGCGGGTCGACACCTGGAACCTGCTCGACGACGCCTGCCGTCACCTGGCCGAGGTGGACCTCGCCGGGCTGGACAAGACCCACGACGTGGCCCGGGTCAAACGGCTGATGGACCGCATCGCCGCCTACGAGCGGTACTGGCTGTACCCCGGGGCGGCGAACCTGGCGATCTTCCGCGCCCATCTCGAAAGCCTGTCCACGGTGCGGCTCACCGAAGAGGTGTCGCTGGCCGTGCGGTTGCTCAGTGAATATGGCGACCGCGCAGGGCTTTTCGATACGTCGGCGCCGCTGGACGACCAGGAACTGGTGGCCCAGGCCAAACAGCAGCACTTCTACACCGTGCTGCTCGCCGACGACGCCCCGAGCACCGCGCCGGACAGCCTGGCCGAGTGCCTGCGCGCGCTGCGCACGCCGTCCGACGATGTGCAGTTCGAGATCCTGGTGGTGCCCAGCGTGGAGGATGCCATCACCGCGGTCGCGCTGAACGGGGAGATCCAGGCCGCGATCATCCGCGACGACCTGCCGCTGCGGTCCCGTGACCGGCTGCCGCTGATGAACACGCTGCTCGGCCCGAACGAGGACGCCGGAGACGGCATCCCAGACCGCGCCAACTACTGGGTGGAGTGCGGCGAGTGGATCCGGGAGCTGCGGCCCCACATCGACCTGTATCTGCTCACCGACGAGTCGATCGCGGCCGGCGACGGGACCGAGCCCGACGTCTACGACCGCACGTTCTACCGGCTCAACGACGTCACCGACCTGCACAGCACGGTGCTCGCCGGGCTGCGGAACCGTTACGCCACACCGTTTTTCGACGCGTTACGGGCGTATGCCGCCGCCCCGGTCGGGCAATTCCACGCCCTGCCGGTCGCGCGGGGCGCCAGCATCTTCAACTCCAGGTCGCTGCAGGACATGGGGGAGTTCTACGGCCGCAACATCTTCATGGCCGAAACCTCCACCACCTCCGGCGGGCTGGACTCGCTGCTGGATCCGCACGGCAACATCAAAAAGGCGATGGACAAGGCCGCCAAGACGTGGAACGCCGACCACACCTACTTCGTCACCAACGGCACGTCGACGGCCAACAAGATCGTCGTGCAGTCGCTGACCCGGCCCGGCGACATCGTGCTCATCGACCGCAACTGCCACAAGTCGCATCATTACGGGCTGGTGCTGGCCGGCGCCTACCCGCTGTATCTGGACGCCTATCCGCTGCCGCAGTTCGCGATCTACGGCGCGGTGTCGCTGCACACCATCAAGCAGACGCTGCTGGACCTGGAAGCCGCCGGGCAGCTGCACCGGGTGCGCATGCTGCTGCTGACCAACTGCACCTTCGACGGCGTCGTCTACAACCCGCTGCAGGTCATGCAGGAAGTGCTGGCGATCAAGCCGGACATTTGCTTTTTGTGGGACGAGGCGTGGTACGCGTTCGCCACGGCGGTGCCCTGGGCCCGGCAGCGGACCGCGATGGTGTCCGCCGAGCGCCTCGAGCAGATGCTGGCCTCACCGGAATACCTTGAGGAATACCGGAAATGGGCCGCGACCATGGACGGCGTCGACCGGTCGGAATGGATCGAGCGGGAGCTGATGCCCGACCCGGAAACCGCGCGGGTCCGCGTCTACGCCACGCATTCCACGCACAAATCGCTGTCGGCGCTTCGGCAGGCGTCGATGATCCACGTGCGCGACCAGGATTTCAACGCGCTCACCCGCGATTCGTTCGGTGAGGCATTTTTGACCCACACCTCGACGTCACCCAACCAGCAACTGCTGGCGTCGCTGGATCTGGCACGCCGACAGGTCGACATCGAGGGCTTCCAACTGGTCCGGCAGGTCTACGACATGGCGCTGGTCTTCCGGCATCGGGTGCGCAAGGACCGGTTGATCAGCAAGTGGTTCCGCATTCTCGACGAATCCGATTTGGTACCAGAGGAATTCCGAAAGTCCTCGGTGAGCTCCTACCGCGAGGTCAGGCAGGGGGCGCTGGCCGAGTGGAACGAGGCGTGGCGCTCGGACCAGTTCGTGCTCGACGCCACCCGGGTGACCCTGTTCGTCGGCGCGACCGGGATGAACGGTTACGACTTCCGCGAGAAGATCCTGATGGAGCGATTCGGCATCCAGATCAACAAGACGTCGATCAACAGCGTGCTGTTGATCTTCACGATCGGCGTCACCTGGTCGAGCGTGCATTACCTGCTCGACGTGTTGCGAAGGGTGGCAATCGATTTCGACCGCATCCAGAAGGCGGCCAGCGTTGCCGACCGGGCGCTGCAAGAGCGTCACGTCGAGGAGATCACCGAAGACCTGCCGCATCTGCCCGACTTCAGCGAATTCGACATGGCGTTCAAGCCCGTCGACGAGTGCAAATTCGGCGACATGCGTTCGGCGTTCTACGCCGGATACGAGGAGTCCGACCGCGAACACGTGCTGATCGGCATGGCCGGGCGACGGCTGGCCGAGGGCAAGACCCTGGTGTCGACCACGTTCGTGGTGCCCTACCCGCCGGGCTTCCCGGTGCTGGTCCCCGGTCAGGTGGTGTCCAAGGAGATCGTGTACTTCCTGGCCCAGCTCGACGTCAAGGAAATCCACGGCTACAACCCGGATCTGGGGTTGTCGGTGTTCACCGAGACGGCGCTGGCGCGCATGGAGGCGCAACGCAGCGCCGCGATGGCCGCGGTGGGTTCGGTGACCGCGGCCTTCGAACTGCCCTCGGACGCGTCCGCGACCAACGGGGCACGCACCAACGGGGCCAGCGACGCCCCGGCCGTGCCGTCGGGCGCCGACAGCGGCTGAGCGATCAGCGGGGTGTCGGAGTCGGCCGGGCGGCGCACGTGGTGCGCGCCGAGGTGTGCGGTGCGCCGGTCGACCAGTCGGCGATGCCGCGCCGGATTCCCTGCAGCAGCGCGTCCCTTCCCGCCGGGGCCGTGTCGTTGCAGCTCGAGTGCAGGGTGCTGAATGGGCTGGGGTCGGCGCCGGCCGGCGCCGCCACCAGCACGGCCGGGCCCACCAGCACCGCCGCGCTGACCAGCACTCGGGTGATCACCCGGTCGGGACGACGCGAAGAGCGGGCGGTACCAAGCATGACGGTGTCAGCCTAGGACGGCGGCGCTGAGAGGGCGCTGAGAGCGCGCTGAGCTTGGTGTTCACTGCGAGCACGCGGCCCTGCAGAATCAAGGGCGTGCGCATATTCGGTGGCCGGTCGGCCCGGCGACGCGGGCGGCTGCGTCCGCGGCACCTGCCGCACCTGGGCATCTCGGCCCGCTCGGCCGCGGTGTCGGCGATCGTCGTGCTGTGTGCGCTGGCCATCGCCGGCGCGGGACTGGACGCGATCCTGTACCGGTCGCTGCTGGCGGGCGTCGATTACGCCACCGCCGAACGGGTCCGCGATATCACCAAGGCGCTGCAGGCC
>NZ_LZLU01000267.1:0-41798 GCF_001673415.1 Mycobacterium sp. 1165196.3
CGTCGTCGAGCGCGGCCAGCGCGGCCTGGACCTCGCCGAGCTCGATGCGGTAACCGCGGATCTTCACCTGCTCGTCGGCGCGACCCAGGTAGCGCAGCTGTCCGTCGGGCCCCCAGCAGACCAGGTCCCCGGTGCGATACATGCGCGCCCCGGGCGCCCCGAACGGGCACGCCACGAACCGCGAGGCCGTCAGCCCGGCCCGGCCCACATACCCGGTGGCCACCCCGTCGCCGGCCACATACAGCTCGCCGACGACACCGGCGGGCACCGGGCGCAACCACGGGTCGAGCACGAACAGGGCCGCGCCGTCCACCGGCAGACCGATCGGCGGCGTCCCGGATCCCCGCGTCAGCGGGGCGCTGATCGCCACACACATGGTGGTCTCGGTCGGGCCGTAGGCGTTCACCATCACCCGACCGGGCGCCCAGCGATCCACCACCTCGGCCGGGCAGGCCTCGCCGACCACCGCCAGCGCCACCGACTCCAGCCCCTTCGGCGACAGCATCGCCACCGCCGACGGGGTCTGCGTCAACACAGTGACCTCCGCGTCGACGAGCAGGGCGTGGAAGTCCTTCGGCGAGCGGGCCACCGACTCGGGCACCACCACCAGCCGGCCGCCGCGCAGCAGCGCGCCGAAGATCTCCCAGACCGACACGTCGAAGGCGTACGAGTGGCTCTGCGTCCACACGCCCACCCGCGGCAGGCCGGCGTCCAGGGTGTCCAGCAGCTGGGTCACGTTGCGGTGGGTGATCGCCACGCCCTTGGGGACACCGGTGGTGCCCGAGGTGTAGATGACGTAGGCGATGCCGTCGGCCGCGACCGCCGGCAGCGGCGTGGCCGCGCGCTCCCCGATCCGGGGGTCCTCGATATCGATGACCGTCACCTGGGAGCCGTTCAGTCGCGACCGCAGGCCTTCGGTGGTGACGGCGGCGACCGGCGCGGCGTCGTCGAGCATGAAGCGGATCCGGGCGCCCGGCGCGGCCGGGTCGATCGGCAGGTACGCCGCCCCGGTCTTGAGCACCGCCAGGATGGCCACGATCGCCCGCGCCGACCGCGAGAACAGCACCGCCACCGACTCTCCCGGCCCCGCGTCCTGCTCGGCGAGCAGGCGCGCCAGCCTGGTGGCGGCCTCGTCGAGTTCCCGGTAGGTCATCGACGTGCTGCCCCAGCTGATCGCCGCCGCGTCGGGCCGGTCGGCGACCTGCGCGTCGAACAAGGCGGGAATCGACGGCAGCGCGGGCAGCGGCCGGGTCAGCACCGCCCGGTTGCCGATCTGGTCCAGGCGGGTGCGCTCGGGCGCGCCGAGCAGATCGACCGACGACAGTGGCCGGCCCGGGTCGGCGGCCATCGCGAGCAGCACCCGCTCCAGCCGGTCGCGCAGCGCGTCGATGGTCTGGGTGTCGAAGATGCCGGTGTCGTACTCCACCCGCAGGCCGAGTTCCTGGCCGGACAGGGCGGCCTGCATCGTCAGCGGGTAGTGGTTGCGCTCGAACACGTTGACGTCGGCGATCGCCAGTTCGTGGTCGACGGCCATCGCGGAGGTGTCCAGCGGATAGTTCTCGTAGGCGAACAGGGTGTCGAAGAGCTGCTCGTGTCCGGTGAGCCGGTGGATCTCGTGCAACGCCAGGTGCTGGTGGTCCAGCGTGTCGGCGTGGGCGCGCTGCATCTGGTCGAGCAGCTCGGTGGTGGTGGTCGACGCCGTCATGTTGGCGCGCACCGGGACGGTGTTGATCATCAGACCCACCATCGATTCGGCGCCGAGCACCTCGGCCGGCCGGCCCGACACGGTGGTGCCGAAGGCGACGTCGTGCTGGCCGGTCAGCCAGGCCAGCAGCTGCGCCCACCCGGCTTGCAGCACGGTGCTGACGGTGGTGTGGCCGGCGCGAGCCAGTTCGCTGACCACGCGGGTGGTCTCCTCGGACAGCGCGAACGACCAGACACCGCGGCCGCCGGGTTCCCGCTGCTGCGGCGGCCCGACCAGCGTCGGGGTGTCGAAGCCGTCCAGCACGTCGCGCCACGCCGCGCGGGCGGCGTCGTGGTCGCGCTCGGCCAGCCAGGTGACGAACCGGCGGTAGGGCGCGGGCGCCGGCAGCCGCTGTCCGGTGTAGCAGGCGAACGTCTCGTTCAGCAGGATCGGCACCGACCAGCCGTCGAGCACGATGTGGTGGATGGTGAGCACCAGCCGGTGCCGGCCGTCGCCCGTGCGGATCAGCGCGGCGCGCACGGCCGGCTGGTCGGCCAGGTCGTAGACCGCGGCGCGTTCGGCGGCGCACAGCCGCTGGATCCGCTCTTCGGGCGCGCTGCCGTTGGGCCTGATCTCGAGGTGGCGCCAGGCCAGCGCCGGGTTGGCCGGGATGATCTGGACCGGCTCGTCGAACTCCTCGCAGAAACGGGCCACCAGGTGCGGGTGCCGGCCGACCACGGTGTGCATGGCGTCGCGCAGCCGGTCGGCGTCCAGCGGGCCGGTCAGGGTCAGGTCGAGCTGCACCGCATAGAGGTGGTCTTCCAGCCGGTCCCGGCCGTCCCGCCGGGAGCCGGCGTGAAAGAGCAGCCCCTCCTGCAGCGGGGTCAGCGGCAGCACGTCGGCGATCCGCAGGCGCCGCTCCAGCCGCTCGATCTGCTGCTGGTCCAGGCGCGCGGGCGCGATGTCCGACGGGGTCAGGCCGCCGCCGCCGTGGCGCACGTGCGCGCAGATGCCGGCCAGGGCCTCGAACCACAGCCGGCTCAGGCGGGCGATCTGGTCGCGGTCCAGCGCCGAGGCCGCCCACGTCCAGTTGGCGTGCAGCTGCGGGCCGTCGGCGGTCTCCATGGTGCCGGCGTTGAGGTCGACGGTGTGCATCAGCGGCATCGGCACCGCGGTGCTGGTCGCGGTGGCCGACGACCCGTCCGGGCTGATTCGCCACAGCTCGTCGGAGAGCTCGGCCGCCGCGCCGCCCAGCCGGCCCAAGTAGTTGAACCCGATGGTCGGGTCGGGGCCGTCCAGGTCGACGTCGCCGTTGAGGTAGCGCAGCAACCCGTAGGTGAGCGGGTCCGGCAGCGCGCGCAGTTGCTCCTTGGCGTCCTTGATCAGCGCGCCCAGGATCGGCGCGCCGGAGGTGACCTGCGACCAGGACAGCCCGCCGACGTGCCCCGCGACGTTCAAAGCCACCGGGTACTTGGAGGTGAACCACCCGACGGTGCGCGACAGGTCGACTCCGGGGGCCAGTTCCTCGTGGCGGCCGTGGCCCTCGACGTCGATGCCGATGGGGGTGCCGACAGCGAGACGGGGGCCCAGGAACTCGGCCCAGGCCAGGGCGAACCCGATCAGCAGGATGTCGTTGACGCCGGCGTGGAATGCCGCCGGCGCCTCGCCGAGCAGCGTGCGGGTGGTCGTCGCGTCCAGGGTCACCGACATGTTCTCGGCGGTCTCGTAGGTGTCGACCTCGGGCCGCACCGCGGGCAGGGCGGACGGGGTCGCGGCGACCCGCCGCCAGGCCTCGGCCTGCTCGGCCACGGCCGGTGACTGCGCGTGCTCGGCGAGCAGCGTCGCCCAGCGGGCGAACGAGGTGCCGCCGGCGGGCAGCGCGACGGGTTGGCCGTGATGATGCTGGCCCCAGGCGATGTTGAGGTCCTCCAGCAGCACCCGCCAGGAGACGCCGTCGACGGCCAGGTGATGAATGATCAGCACCAGCTGACGCGTGGCGGAAACCCACAGCGCGCTGAGCATCACCCCGGCGGCCGGGTTCAACCGCGACCGCGCCTCGACGATCGCCGCGTCCGACAGCTCGTCGACCGCGTGCAGCCGCTGGGCGGCATCGACCGAACCCGGCTCGGGCACCCGTAGCGACCATTCGCCCGCACCCTCGTCCGCGCCCTCGTCCGCGCGATCGACGCGCAGCCGCAGCATGGCGTGCCGGTCCAGCAGGGCCTGCAACACCACCACCACGTCGGCCTCGGTGACGCCGGCGGGTGCCTGCAGGACCATCGTCTGGTTGAACTGGTCGACCGGACCGTCTGCCCTTTCCAGGCTGCGCAGCCACCGGATGATGGGCGTAGCGACGACCTCGCCGACGCCCTCGTCGAGCACGCCGTGCTCGCCGTCGGTGACGCCGGCGACCCGGGCCAGCCGGGCCACGGTCTGCTCGGTGAAGATGTCGCGGGTGCGCAGCGCCAGGCCTGCGGCCCGCGCGCGGGTCACCACCTGCATCGAGGAGATGCTGTCGCCGCCGAGGTCGAAGAAGGAGTCGTCGACGCCGACCCGGTCGACGCCCAGAACCTGGGCGTAGATGCCGGCCAGGGTCTCCTCGGCCGGGGTGCCCGGGGCGCGGTAGCGGTCGACGTCGCGGTACTCCGGTGACGGCAGGGCCCGGACGTCGAGCTTGCCGTTCGGTGTCAGCGGCAGCGCGTCGAGCGCCACGACGGCGGCCGGGACCATGTAGGCCGGCAGGCGATCGGCCAGCCGGGCGCGGGCCTCCACCGGGTCTGCTCCCCCGGTGACGTAGCCGACCAGGCGCTTGTCGCCTGGGCGGTCCTCGCGGGCGATCACCGCCGCCTGGTCCACGCCGTCCAGCGCGGCCAGCGCCGAGCGCACCTCGCCGAGTTCGATGCGATAGCCGCGGATCTTGACCTGCTCGTCGGCCCGACCCAGGTACTGCAACTGGCCGTCGGGCCCCCAGCGGACCAGGTCGCCGGTGCGGTACATCCGCGAGCCGGGCGCCCCGAACGGGCAGGCCACGAAGCGCGACGCGGTCAGCTCGGCGCGGCGCCAGTAGCCGACCGCGACGCCGCCGCCGGCGACATACAGCTCACCGACCACGCCGTGCGGCACCGGCCGCAGGGATTCGTCCAGCACGAACGCCGCGGCCGCCGGCACCGGGGAACCGATCGGCACCGGCCCGGTGGTGGGCGATCCCGCCTGCAGCGGGGCGCTGACCGCGGCGTACACCGTCGCCTCGGTGGGGCCGTAGGCGTTGATCATCGTGCGTCCCGGCGCCCACCGGTCGACCAGCTCGGCCGGGCAGGCCTCACCGGCCACCACCAGCGCCGCGGAGTCCAGCCCCGCGGGCGACAGCACGTCCGCCGCGGACGGCGTCTGGCTGATCACGGTGACCCGTTCGGCAACCAGCAGCGCGTGGAAGTCGTCCGGCGACCGGACCACGGAGTCGGGGATCACCACCAGGCGTCCGCCCTGCAGCAGCGCGCCGAAGATCTCCCAGACCGAGACGTCGAAGGCCAGCGAGTGCCATTGCGACCAGACGCCCTCGCGGGGCAGACCGGAGTCACCGGACGCCAGCAGCCGGGCGACGTTGCCGTGCGTGACGGCAACGCCTTTGGGGACACCGGTGGTGCCCGAGGTGTAGATCAGGTAGGCGACGTCGTCGGCGCTCGGCGCCGGCAACGGGGTCGAGGGTTGGCTGTGCACCGCCGGATCGTTCACGTCGAGGACGGCGACGTGGTGGCCGTACAGCCGCTCGGCCAGCCCAGCGGTGCTGATCGCGACCATCGGCGCGGCGTCGGCGAGCATGAAGCCGATCCGCTCCGCCGGCAGCCCCGGGTCGATCGGCAGATAGGCCGCGCCGGTCTTGAGCACCGCCAGGATCGCCACGATCGCCTCGGCCGAGCGGCCGAACAGCAGCGCCACCCGCTCACCGCGGCTGACGCCGAGGCCGGTCAGCCGGTGGGCCAGCCGGTTGGCGGCCTCGTCGAGCTCGCGGTAGGTCCACGAGCGGTCGTCGCAGCGCAGCGCCACCGCGTCCGGGGTGCGCGCCACCTGCTCGGCGAACAGCGCGGGAATCGAGGCGTCGGTGGTCGCGGGTGCGGTCAGCGCCGCGCGGTTGCCCAGGGCGTCCAGACGGGCGCGTTCGTGCCGGTCCAGCAGGTCCACCGTCGACAGGGCGCTGGCGGGATCGGCCGTCATCGCCTCCAGCACCCGCTGCAGGCGCGCGATCAGCGTCTCGATGGTGGCCGCGTCGAACACGTCGGTGCGGAACTCCACCCGCCCGCCGATCCCGGCGGGCTCGTTGTCCTCGCCCCAGCGTTCGGCCAGCGAGAACACCAGATCCATGCGGGCGACCTGGGTGTCCAGCGGTATCGAGGTCACCTGCACGTCGCCCAGGGCCAGTCCGGCGCCGGGGTCGCTGTCCTGGCCGGCGAAGTTCTGCCAGGCCAGCATCACCTGCACCAGCGGGTGGTGGGTCAGGCTTCGGGTCGGGTTGACGCGCTCGACCAGCACCTCGAACGGCACGTCCTGGTGCTCGAAGGCCTCCAGGCTGCGGGTGCGGACGCGGGTCAGCAGGTCGGTGAAACTCGGGTCACCGGCCAGGTCGACGCGGAGCACCAGGGTGTTGACGAAGAACCCGACCAGGTCGTCGAGCGCGGGGTCGCGCCGGCCGGCGATCGGGAAGCCGACCGCCACGTCGGTGCTGGCGCTGATCTTCGACAGCAGCACGGCCAGCGCGGCCTGCACCACCATGAAGCTGGTCGAGTTGTACTCGCGGGCCAGCCCGGCGACCTGCTGCTGCAGGTCGGCCGGCCAGTCCACCTCGACGGCCGCCCCGCGCTGATCGGCGATCTGCGGGTAGGGCCGGTCGGTGGGCAGCGCCAACCGCTCCGGCATGCCGGCCAGCGCGTCCTGCCAGTAGGCGAGCTGCGCGGCGATGCGGCTGCCGCTGTCGGCGAGTTCGCCGAACTGCGCGCGCTGCCACAGCGTGTAGTCGACGTACTGCACGGCCAGCGGCTCCCAGTCGGGGGCCCGCCCGGCGCAGCGGCTGGCGTACGCCAGCCCCAGGTCGCGGACCAGCGGCCGCAACGACCAGCCGTCGGCGGCGATGTGGTGCACGACGGCCACCAGCACGTGTTCGTCGTCGGCGGTGCGGAACAGCGATGCGCGCAACGGGATCTGGGTGGCCAGGTCGAAGGTTTCGCGGGCCGCGGCGTCGATCGCCTCGCGCAGCCGGCCCGCCGACCAGCCGCGGGCGTTCACGTTCCGCCAGCTCAGATCGGCTTGCTCGACCGGGATCACCACCTGCTGGGGCGTTTCCCCGGTCACGGCGAACACCGTGCGCAGGCTCTCGTGGCGGGCCACCACGTCGGCCAGCGCCGCCTCCAGCGCCGCGACGTCGAGGCGGCCGTGCATCCGCATCGCCGCCGCCATGTTGTAGACCGGCGACGGTCCCTGCAGCTGGTCGAGGAACCACAGCCGGCTCTGCGCGAAGGACAGCGGGACCACCGCCGGACGCTCCCCCGCCACCAGCGGGTCGAGCCGGCCGGTGTCCTCGCCGATGCGCGGCGCCAGCTGCGCGACGGTGGGCGATTCGAAGATGACGCGCACCGGCACGCCGACGTCCATGGCGCTGTTGACCGCGGCGATCACCCGCATCGCCGAGATGCTGTCGCCGCCGAGGTCGAAGAAGGAGTCGTCGACGCCGACCCGCTCGACGGCCAGCACGTGGGCGTAGATGCCGGCCAGGATCTCCTCGGTGGGGGTGGTCGGCGAGCGGTAACCGGCCGCGGAGTATTCGGGCGCCGGCAGGGCGCGGATGTCGAGCTTGCCGTTGAGGGTCATCGGCAGCGCGTCGAGCACCACCACCGCCACCGGGACCATGTAGGCGGGCAGCCGCTCGGCCAGCTGCGTGCGGGCCTCGGCGGGATCCGCGGTGCCGGTGATATAGCCGACGAGGCGCTTGTCGCCCGGTCGATCCTCGCGCGCGATGACGACCGCCTGGTCGACGCCGTCCAGCGCGGCCAGCGCCGAGCGCACCTCCCCGACCTCGATGCGGTAGCCGCGGATCTTGACCTGCTCGTCGGCGCGGCCGAAGTACTGCAGCTGGCCGTCCGGGCCCCAGCAGACCAGGTCGCCGCTGCGGTACATGCGCGATCCGGGCTCGCCGAAGGGGCAGGGCACGAACCGGGTCGCGGTCAGCCCGGACCGGCGCACGTACCCGTATGCGACGCCGCGGCCGGCGACGTACAGCTCGCCGACCACCCCGGCGGCCACCGGGCGCAGCCAGCCGTCCAGGACGAACAGCGCCGTGCCGGGCACCGAGGAGCCGATCGGCGGCGCCCCCGAGCCGGGCGCCAGCGGCGTGCTCATCGACGAGAAGATGGTGGCCTCGGTCGGGCCGTAGACGTTGACCATCGTCCGGCCCGGCGCCCAGCGGTCCACCAGTTCGGGCGGGCAGGGCTCGGCCCCGATCACCAGGGCCGCGGACTCCAGGCCCTGCGGCGAGAGCATCCGCACGGCCGACGGGGTCTGGCTCAGCACGGTGACCTTCTCCGCGACCAGCAGGGCGTGGAACTCCATGGGTGAGCGGGCCACCGAATCGGGCACCACGACGAGGCGCCCGCCGTGCAGCAGCGCGCCCCAGATCTCCCACACCGAGTAGTCGAAGGCGTACGAGTGGAACTGGGTCCACACCTGCCCGGCCGACAACTCGACGCCGACGGCCTGCGCGTCGAACATGCGAGTCACGTTGTGGTGGCTGACGGCCACGCCCTTGGGCAGACCGGTGGTGCCCGACGTGTAGATGATGTGGGCGACGTGTTCGGGTGCCGGCGCCGGCAGGGCGGTGCGCGGCTGGCGTGCGATGGCGCGGTCGTTGATGTCGATGACGATCAGGTCGTGCGCGTGCAGCTTGTCCGCCAGCGCGGCGACGGTGATCGCGGCCATCGGTGCGGTGTCGGAGAGCATGAAATCGATGCGGGCCGCCGGCAGCGCCGGGTCGATCGGCAGGTAGGCCGCGCCGGTCTTGAGCACCGCCAGGATGGCCACGATCGCGTCGGCCGACCGGCCGAACAGTAGGGCCACGGATTCGCCCGGGCCCACCCCGCGGCCGATCAGCAGGTGCGCCAACCGGTTCGACTTCTCGTCGAGTTCCCGGTAGCTGATGGACCGGCCCTCGAAGGTCACCGCCGCGGCCCGGGGGCTGCGCGCCACCTGCGCGGCGAACAGCGCCGGGATCGACGTCGGCGTGGTGGGCCGGGTGAGCACCGCCCGGTCGGCCCAGCCGTCCAGCCGGTCGTGTTCGGCGGCGTCGAGCAGGTCGATCGACGACAACCGCCGCGCCGGGTCGCCGGTCATCACGACCAGCACCCGCTGCAGCCGTTCGATCAGCGTCGCGATGCGTGCCGCGTCGAAGACGTCGGTGTCGTATTCGACCTGCAGGCGCAGCTCCTTTCCGGGCTGGGCCTGCATGGTCAGCGGGTAGTGGGTGGATTCGCGGGTGGTGATGTCGGTGACGGCCAGCTCGTGGTCGGCGGACAACGCGCTGGCGTCGATCGGATAGTTCTCGTAGGCGAACAGCGTGTCGAACAGCTGGTCCTGGCCGGTGATGCGGTGGATCTCGTTGAGCGCCAGGTGCTGGTGGTCCAGCGTGTGGTTGTAGGCGCCTTGCAGCTGGTCGAGCAGTTCGGCGGCCGTGGTCGTGGCGGTGATGTTCGCCCGCACCGGCACCGTGTTGATCAGCAGGCCGACCATGTTCTCCGCGCCGGCGACCTCGGCGGGCCGGCCCGACACGGTGGTGCCGAACACGACATCGCCCTGGCCGGTCAGGGCGCACAGCAGCTGCGCGAACGCGGCCTGCAGCACCGTGTTGACGGTGGTGTGGCAGGAGCGGGCCAGGTCGGTGATGGACTGGCTGAGCTCGGCGGGCAGCGCGAACGATTCCACGTTTTGCCGTCCGGGCTCGGTGCGGTCCTGCGGGCCGACCAGGGTCGGGCTGTCGAAGCCGGCGAACACCTCGGCCCAGGCGGTTCGGGCGGCGTCCACGTCGCGTGCGGCCAGCCAGTCGACGAAGGCGCGGTAGGGCGCCGCCGCCGGCAGCCGCTGGCCGTAGTAGCCGGCGAAGATCTCCCCCAGCAGGATCGGCATCGACCAGCCGTCGAGCACGATGTGGTGGTTGGTCAGCACCAGCCGGTAGCGCTGGGGGGCGGTGCGCAGCAGCGCCACCCGGAAGGCGGGGTGGTCGGCGAGGTCGCCGCAGACCGCGGCGCGCTCGGCCGCGCACAGCCGTCGGATCCGCGCGTCGGCGTCGGCGTCGCCGTCGAGCTCGACGTACTGCCAGGACGCCGCGGGGTCGGCCGGGATGATCTGGACGGGCTCGTCGTAGTCGTCGCAGAACCGGGCCACCAGGTTGGGATGCCGGTCGATCATCGTCTGCACGGCGTCGCGCAACCGGTCGGGGTCGAGTGGGCCGGCGATGCTGATGTCCAGCTGCCCGGCGTACAGATCCTCGCTCGCTTGCGCGGTGTTGGCGTGGAAGAGCAGTCCCTGCTGGACCGGGGTGAGCGCCAGCACGTCGGCGATATTGTGTTGGCGCGCAAGCTGATCGAGCTGCGGCTGGGTGAGCCGGGCCGGTGCGATGTCGGACGGGGTCAGGCCGCCGCCACCGCAGCGCACGTGCGCGCAGATGCCGGCCAGCGCCTCGAACCACAATCGGCCCAGCCTGGTGATCTGCTCGTCGCTGCATGCCGAGGGCGCCCAGGTCCAGTTGGCGTGCAGCCGCGGTCCGGCCGCGGAGTCGACGGTGACCGCGTTCAGCTCGACGGTGTGCATCAGCGGCATCGGTATCGCGGTCGCCGCGCGGGTGACCGTCCAGCCATCCGGGTCGGGCCGCCACATGTCGTCGGTGAGCTCGGCCGTACCGCCCTGGCGTCCCAAATAGTTGAAGCCGATCGGCGGCTCCGGCGCGTCCAGGTCGATGTCGGGGTTCAGGTAGCGCAGCAGCCCGTAGCTCAGCGGGTCGGGCAGGGCGCGCAGCTGTTCCTTGGCGTCCTTGAGCACCGCGCCCAGCGCGTCGCCACCGGCGGCGACCTGCGTCCAGGAGATACCTTGTAGCGCAAGGGATACCGGGTATTTGGTGGTGAACCAGCCCACGGTGTGGGACAGGTCGACGTCGCGGCCCAGTTCCTCGTGGCGCCCGTGGCCCTCGACCCCGATGCCGACCGGCGCGCCGCCGCCCGAGAATTCCGCGCATGCCAGCCCGAACGCGATCAGCAGAATGTCTTGCACGCCGGCGTGGAACGCCGCGGGCACAGCGCCGAGCAGCATGCCGGTGGTCTCGGCGTCCAGCTCCATCGAGAGGTGTCCGGCCGTGGCGAAGGTGTCGGCCTCGGGGCGCACCGCGGGCAGCACAGCGGGCGTGGCCGCCGCGGCCGCCACCCGCTGCCAGGTGTCGGCCTGGCCGACCACGTCGCGGTGGCGCGCATGCTCGGCCAGCCGTGCCGACCAGCGGGCGAACGAGGTGCCCACGGTCGGCAGCGCCACCGGCTGCCCGCCGTGCTGCTGGGCCCAGGCGATGTTCAAGTCCTGCAACAGGATTCGCCACGACACGCCGTCGACGGCCAGGTGATGAACGATCACGACCAGTTGACGGGTGGCGCTCGCCCACACCGCGCGCAGCAGCACGCCGGCGGCCGGGTTCAGCCGCGAGCGCGCCTCGATGACCGCCGCCTCGGACAGTTCGTCCACCGTGTGCAGGCACGCGCGGGCGTCCACCGCGCCGGGCTCGGGCACCGTCAGCGACCAGCCCATGGCGGGGTCGTTGTCGACGTGCAGCCGCAGCATGGCGTGGCGATCCAGCAGGGCCTGCAGCACCGTGACGACGTCGGCCTCGGTGACCGCGGCCGGGGCCTGCACGAGCATGGCCTGGTTGAACTGGGCGACGTCACCGCCGGCGTTGTGGACGTCCTGCAGCCAGCGGATGATCGGGGTGGCCTCGACCGGCCCGAGCCCCTCGTCGGCCACCGCGGTGGCGGCGTCGAGCACTTCGGCCACCCGGGCCAGCCGGGCCACCGTCTGCTCGACGAAGATGTCGCGCGTCTTGCACACCAGGCCGGCGGCACGCGCCCGCGTCACCACCTGCATCGACGAGATGCTGTCGCCGCCCAGGTCGAAGAACGAGTCGTCGACGCCGACGCGCTCGAGGCCGAGCACCTGCGCGTAGATTCCGGCCAGGATTTCTTCGATGGCGTTGTCGGGGGCCCGATACCGGTCGGCGTCGGAGTATTCCGGTGCCGGTAGGGCGCGGGTGTCGAGCTTGCCGTTGGGGGTGAGCGGCAGGGCCTGCATCACCACCACGGCGGTCGGGATCATGTAGCCCGGCAGCCGCTCGGCCAGCGCGGCGCGCACCGCGGCGGGGTCGGCGGTGCCGGTGACATAGCCGACCAGGCGCAAGGCCGCGGGGCGGTCCTCGCGCGCCACCACGACCGCCTGCTCGACGCCGTCCACCCAGGCCAGTGCCGCGCGCACCTCGCCGAGTTCGATGCGGTAGCCGCGGATCTTGACCTGCTCGTCGGCGCGGCCCAGGTAGTCCAGCTGCCCGTCCGCGCGCCAGCGCACCAGGTCACCGGTGCGGTACATGCGCGATCCCGGACCGCCGAACGGGCAGGCCACGAACCGCGACGCGGTCAATGCCGACCGCCGCCAGTAGCCGCAGGCGACGCCGGCGCCGGCCACGTACAGCTCGCCGACCACACCCGGCGGCACTGGCCGCAGCCACTCGTCGAGCACGAACGACGCCGCCCCCGGCACGGGGGAACCGATCGGCACCACGCCCGGTGCGTCGGCCTCCAGCGGTGCGCTGATCGCCGCGTACACCGTGGCCTCGGTGGGGCCGTAGGCGTTGATCATGGTCCGTCCCGGCGCCCAGCGGTCCACCAGTTCGGACGGGCAGGCCTCGCCGGCCACCACCAGCGTGACCGACTCCAGTCCCTCGGGCGCGAGCGCGCCCGCCGCGGACGGGGTTTGGCTGAGCACGCTGACCTGTTCGGCGACCAGCAGCGCGTGCAGGTCTTCCGGCGAGCGCGCCACCGATTCGGGCACCACGACCAGTCGGCCGCCGTGCAGCAGCGCGCCGAAGATCTCCCACACCGAGACGTCGAACGCGAGCGAATGCCATTGCGACCACACGCCCGAACGCGGCAGTCCCGACTCCCCGGACGCGAGCAGCTGGGTGACGTTGCGATGGGTGACGGCAACGCCTTTGGGGACCCCGGTGGTGCCCGAGGTGTAGATCAGGTAGGCGAGGTGTTCGGGTGCCGGCGCGGGCAACGCGGTGGCGGGCCGGGTGTCGACGGCGGGATCGTTGACGTCGATGACCGGGATGTCGTGGCCGTCGAGCCGGTCGCTCAGGTCGGCTGTGGTGATCGCGGCGATCGGCGCGGCGTCGTTGAGCACGAATCCGATCCGCGCCTCGGGCAGCGCCGGGTCGATCGGCAGGTAGGCCGCCCCGGACTTGAGCACCGCCAGGATCGACACGATCGCCTCGGCCGAACGCGAAAACAGCAGCGCCACAGTACGTCCGGGGCGGGCGCCCTGGCCGGTCAGCAGGTGGGCCAACCGGTTCGACGCCTCGTCCAGCTCGCGGTAGGTCAGCGAGCGGCCGGCACAGACCAGCGCGACGACGTCCGGGGTGCGGGCTGCCTGCGCGGCGAAAAGAGCTGGGAGGGAATCGGTTTGGGGCGCGGATGCGCTCAGCGCGGCGCGGTTGCCGAACGCGTCCAGCCGGGCGTGTTCGGTGTCGTCGAGCAGATCGATCGCGGACAACGCCTGGGCGGGATCGGCGGTCATCGCGAGCAGCACCCGCTGCAGCCGGTCGACCAGCGCCCGGATGCTGTCCTCGTCGAAGACGTCGGTGCGGAATTCGACGGTTCCGCCGATTCCGGCGGGTTCGCCGCGCTCGTCCCAGCGTTCGCCCAGCGAGAAGGTCAGGTCCATCCGGGCGGTCTGGGTGTCCACCGGAATCGGCGTGACATCGACGTCGCCCAGGGTGAATCCGGCCGCGGGGCCGGCGTCGTGGCCGGCGAAGTTCTGCCAGGCCAACATCACCTGGATGAGCGGGTGATGGGTCAGGCTTCGGGTCGGGTTCAGCCGCTCGACCAGCACCTCGAACGGCACGTCCTGGTGCTCGTAGGCGGCCAGGCTGCGCTGGCGCACCTGGGATAGCACGTCGGCGAAGCTGGGGTCACCGGCCACCTCGACGCGCAGCACCAGGGTGTTGACGAAGAAGCCCACCAGCTCGTCGAGCGCGGGATCGCGCCGCCCGGCGATCGGGAAGCCCACCGCCACATCGGGATTGGCGCCGATCTTGGCCAGCAGCACGGTCAACGCGGTCTGGATCACCATGAAGCTGGTGGCGTTGTGGTGGCGAGCCACATCCCCGACGCGCTGCTGCAGCCCGGTGGGCCAATCGATTTCGACGGTGGCGCCGCGCTGGTCGGCCACCAGCGGGTAGGGCCGGTCGGTGGGCAGCTGCACCCGTTCCGGCATCCCGGCCAGGGCGCCTTCCCAATAGGACAGCTGGGCGGCGATGCGGCTGTTGCCGTCGTCGAGATCGCCGAATTGGGCGCGCTGCCACAGCGTGTAGTCGACGTACTGCACCGGCAGCGGCGCCCAGTCGGGGCCGCGGCCGGCGGCCCGGCCGGCGTACGCGACCCCGAGGTCGCGCACCAGCGGGGTGATGGACATGCCGTCGGCGGCGATGTGGTGCACCACGGCGACCAGCACATGCCGGTCCTCGCCGAGCCGGAAAAGCTCGGCGCGCAACGGGATTTGGGAGGACAGGTCGAAGGTGTAGCGCGCGGTGGCGCCGATCGCCTCCTCCAGCTGGCTTGCCGACCAGGCGCTGGCGTCGACGACCTCCCAGCCGAAGTCGGCCTGGTCGGCGGGGATGACCACCTGCTGCGGCGTCCCCTCGGGGGCGGCGAACAGGGTGCGCAGGCTCTCGTGGCGGGCCACCACGTCGGCCAGCGCCGCGCCGAGCGCATCGGCGTCGAGCGCACCGTCCAGGCGCAGCGCGGCCGCCATGTTGTACACCGGTGAGGGCCCTTGCAATTGGTCGAGGAACCACAGCCGGTTCTGCGCGAACGACAACGGGACGATGGCCGGCCGCGCGCCGGCGGTCAAGGGCTGCAGCCCGTTGCCGCCCTCCCCGAGCCGGGGTGCCAGCTGGGCGATCGTGGGCGCCTCGAACACGACCCGCACGGCGAGGTCGGCGTCCAGGCTCGCGTTGATCGCGGCGATCAGGCGCATGGCGGAGATGCTGTCGCCGCCGAGGTCGAAGAAGGAGTCGTCGACGCCGACGCGTTCGGCGTTCAGGATGTCGGCGTAGATGCCGGCCAGGATCTCTTCGGTGGGGGTTTGCGGTGCGCGGTATTCACCCGCGGTGTATTCGGGCGCCGGCAGGGCGCGGGTGTCCAGTTTGCCGTTGGCGGTCAACGGAAAGGCCTCGAGCGCCATCACCGCGGCGGGGACCATGTACGCGGGCAGCCGTTCGGCCAGTGCGGTTCGGACGGCGGCGGCGTCGGCGCTGCCGGTGATGTAACCGACCAGCCGCAAGGCGCCCGGGTGGTCCTCGCGGGCGATGACCACGGCCTGCTCGACCCCGTCGAATCCGGCCAGCGCGGACTGGATTTCGCCGAGCTCGATGCGGTAGCCGCGGACCTTGACCTGCTCGTCGGCACGGCCGAAGTACTGCAGTTGCCCGTCGGCGTTCCAGCGCGCCAGGTCGCCCGTGCGATACATGCGCGTGCCGGCTCCGCCGAAGGGGCAGGCGACGAACCGCGACGAAGTCAGCCCGGGCCGGCCGACATATCCCGCGGCCACACCGGATCCGGCGACGTAGAGCTCCCCGACGACGCCGGGCGGCACCGGCCGCAACGACCCGTCGAGCACGAACAGCGCCGCCCCCGGCACCGGGGACCCGATCGGCACCGGCCCGTGGGCCGCCGACCCGGGCGCCAGGGGCGCGCTGATGGTCACACACATGGTGGTCTCGGTCGGGCCATAGGCGTTGACCATCACCCGGCCGGGCGCCCATTGGTCCACCACCTCGGCCGGGCAGGCCTCACCGGCCATCACCAGCGACACCGATTCCAGGCCCTCGGGCGAGAGCATCGCCACCGCCGACGGCGTCTGGGTCAACACGCTGACCTGCTGGGCGACCAGGACGTCGTGCAGGTCTTGCGGGGAACGCGCCACCGATTCGGGCACCACGACCAGCCGGCCGCCGCGCAGCAGCGCGCCGAAGATCTCCCAGACCGAGACGTCGAACGCCAGCGAGTGGCAGTGCGACCACACCCCCGCGGCCGGCAGCCCGGCGTCCAGCGAGCCCAGCAGCTGGGTCACGTTGCGGTGGGTGATGGCAACGCCTTTGGGGACGCCGGTGGTGCCCGAGGTGTAGATCAGGTAGGCGACGCCGTCGGGCCCGGGCAGCGGCAGGCTCGTTTCGGGCAGGGTGTCGATGCGGCGATCGTTGACGTCGATGACGGTCACGCCGCGTCCGTCGAACCGCGCGGCCAGGTCGGCGGTGGTGATCGCGACGACGGGCTTGGCGTCGCCGAGCATGAACTCGATCCGGGCGTCGGGCGACGAGGGATCGATCGGCAGGTACGCGGCCCCCGTCTTGAGCACCGCGAGGATGGCGGCGATCGCCTCGGCCGACCGCGAAAACAGCAGTGCCACAGTCTGTCCCGGACCGGCGCCCTGCGCCGCCAGGCGGTGCGCCAACCGGTTGGACGCCTCGTCCAGCTCGCGGTACGTCACCGACAGGCCCTCGCACACTAGCGCCACGGCCTCGGGTGCGGCGGCGACGTGCGCGGCGAACAGTTCGGGCACCGACACCGGCGGGCCGGCCGGCCCGGTCAAAACGGCGTTGTTTCCCAGCTTTTCGAGGCGGTCGCGCTCGGCATCGTCGAGCAAATCCACCGACGACACCGGGTGGGTGGGATCGGCGGTCATCGCGGTCAGCACCCGCTGCAGCCGCGCGATCAAAGTCTCGACGGTGGCCGCGTCGAACACGTCGGTGCGGAATTCCACCCGTCCGCCGATCCCGGTGGCCTCGCCGGCCGCGGTCCAGCGCTCGGCCAGGGAGAACACCAGGTCCATGCGGGCCGACTGGTCGGCCACCGGTACGGACGTGACCTCGAGGTCGCCCAGCGCCAGGCCGGCGGCGGGGTCGTCGTGCCCGGCGAAGTTCTGCCAGGCCAGCATCACCTGTACCAGCGGGTGGTGCGTCAGGCTGCGGGTCGGATTGACCCGTTCCACCAGCACCTCGAACGGCACGTCCTGATGCTCGAACGCCGCCAGGCTGCGCGCCTGGACGCGCTCCAGCAGTTCCGTGAAGGTGGGGTCACCGGCCAGGTCGACGCGGAGCACCAGGGTGTTGACGAAGAAGCCGACCAACTGGTCGAGGGCGGGGTCGCGCCGGCCGGCGATCGGAAAGCCAACGGCCACATCGGAACTCGCGCCGACCTTGGACAGCAGCACCGCCAGCGCGGCCTGCACCACCATGAAGCTGGTCGCGTTGTGCTCGCGGGCGAGCCGGCGGACCTGCTCCTGCAATTCCGCGGGCCAGTCCACCACCACGCTGTCGCCGCGCTGATCGGCCACCGGCGGGTAGGGCCGGTCGGTGGGCAGCGCCAGCCGCTCGGGCATGCCCGCCAGGGCTTCCTCCCAGTAGGCCAGCTGGCCGCCGATGCGGCTGGAGCCGTCGTCGAGGTCGCCGAACTGGGCGCGCTGCCAGAGCGTGTAATCGATGTACTGCACGGACAATTCGGCCCAGCCCGGTGCGCGCCCGGCGCGCCGGCTGGTGTAGGCCACGCTGAGGTCGGCGCTCAACGGCGTGAGCGACAAACCGTCCGCGGCGATGTGATGGACCACGATCACCAGGATGTGCTCGTCCTCGGCGAGCGCGAAAAGCTGTGCGCGGATGGGGATTTCGGTCGCCAGATCGAAGGTATGGCGCGTCGCCGCCTTGATGGCGTCGTCCAGCTGGTCCGCCGGGTACGCGGTGGCGTCGATGACGTCCCAGCCGATGTCGGCGCGCTCGACGGGCACCACCAGCTGTTGGGGCGTTCCCTCGTGCGCCGGGAACAGGGTGCGCAGGCTTTCGTGGCGGCTCACCACGTCGGTCAGCGCGGCGGCCAGGGCGCCGGCGTCGAGCCGCCCGCGCAGCCGCAGCGCCGCCGCCATGTTGTACAGCGGTGACGGGCCTTGGAATTGGTCGATGAACCACAACCGGTTCTGCGCGAACGACAACGGGACCACCGCGGGCCGCTCGGCCGCCACCAGCGGCTCCAGGCCGGCCGCGCTCTCCGCGATGCGCGGCGCCAGCTGCGCAACGGTGGGTGCCTCGAAGACGACGCGCACCGGAAGGTCGCTGTCCAGCGCGGCATTGATCGCGGTGACCAGCCGCATGGTGGACAGCGAATCGCCGCCCAGGTCGAAGAACGAGTCGTCGACCCCGACGCGTTCCACCCCCAGGATTTGGGCGTAGATGCCGGCCACGATCTCCTCGACCGCGGTGCTGGGGGCGCGATAGTTGCGATAATTGCCAGCGGTCCGGTAGTCCGGCGCGGGCAGGGCGCGGGTGTCGAGCTTGCCGTTCACCGTCACCGGCAGCGCGTCGAGCGCCACCACCGCCGCCGGGACCATGTAGCCCGGCAGTCGCTCGCCCAGCGCGGCGCGCGCCTTGCCCGGTTCGGCCGAGCCGGTGACATAACCGACCAGGCGCTTGTCCCCGGGGCGGTCCTCGCGGGCGACGACGACCGCCTGCTCCACCCCGTCGAGCGCGGCCAGCGCCGCCTGGATTTCGCCGAGTTCGATCCGGTAGCCGCGAATCTTGACCTGCTCGTCGGCGCGGCCCAGGTAGCGCAGCTGTCCGTCGGGTCCCCAGCAGACCAGGTCCCCGGTGCGGTACATGCGGGTGCCGGGTTGGCCGAACGGGCAGGCCATGAACCGCGATGCGGTCAGCCCGGGGCGGCGCCAGTACCCGACCCCCACGCCCTCGCCGGCCAGATACAGCTCGCCCACCACGCCGGCGGGCACCGGGCGCAGCCATTCGTCGAGCACGAAGAACGCCGCGCGAGTGACCGGTGAGCCGATCGGCGGGAATCCCGAGCCCGCCTGTAGCGGGGCACTCTTGCAGGCCCACATGGTGGTTTCGGTGGGGCCGTACACGTTGACCATCACCCGGCCCGGCGCCCAGCGGTCCACCAGCTCCGGCGGACACGGCTCGGCCCCGATCACCAACGCCGTGGAGTCCAGGCCGTCGGTGGGCAACAGCCCCACCGCCGACGGGGTCTGGGTCAACACCGTCACACCCTCGCGCACCAGCAGGGCGTGGAACTCCTCGGGTGAGCGGGCCACCGCGCCGGGGACCACGACGAGTCGTCCGCCGTGCAGCAGCGCACCCCAGATCTCCCACACCGAGAAGTCGAAGGCATACGAGTGGAACTGCGTCCACACCTGCTCGGCCGACAAGGCGAACCCGAGCCGCAGATCATCGAACAGCTGCGCGACGTTGTGTTGGGTGACCGCAACGCCTTTGGGCACACCGGTGGTGCCGGACGTGTAGATCACGTGCGCCAGATCGGTGGGCGCCGGCGCGGGCGGCGGGGTGCTCGGCTGGGCCGCGACCGCCGGGTCGGCCACGTCGATGACGGTCAGGTCGAAGCCGTGGAACTTCTCGGCCAGCTCGGCGGTGGTGACCGCGGCCCTCGGGGCGGCATCGGTGAGCATGAACTCCACCCGTGCGCCCGGCAGCGCCGGGTCGATCGGCAGATACGCCGCCCCGGATTTGAGCACCGCCAGGATCGCCACGATCGCCTCGGCCGACCGCGAAAACAGCAGCGCGACAAACTCACCCGGGCCCGCGCCGGACTCGACCAGCAGATGCGCTAACCGATTGGCCGCCTCGTCGAGCTCCCGATAGGACATGGACCGGTCCTCGAACGTCACCGCCACGGCGTCCGGGGTGCGCGCCGCCTGCGCGGCGAAGAGTCCGGCAACGGTCACCGGCTCCATCGGGTCGGCCAACACGGCCTGGTTGCCCCACGCGGCCAGCCGGGCGTGCTCGGTGGTGTCCAGCAGGTCCACCGACGACAACCGGCGCTCCGGCTCGGCGGTGACGGCCGCCAGCAGCCGCTGCAGCCGTTCGATCATCGCCTCGACGGTGTCCGCGTCGTATACGTCGGTGCGGTACTCCGCCGTCACCGCGATGCCGGCGCGCTGACCGGACTCGGTGAACCGTTCGGCCAGCGAGAACGTCAGGTCCATGCGAGCGGTGTTGGTGTGCAACGGCATCGGGGTGACCTGCAGGTCACCCAGCGCCAGCCCGCCCGCGGGCGCGGTGACCTCGCCGGGGAAGTTCTCCCAACCCAGCAGCACCTGGATCAGCGGGTGGTGGGCCATGCTCCTGGTGGGGTTGAGCCGTTCCACCAGCAGTTCGAAGGGGACGTCCTGGTGCTCGAAGGCGGCCAGGCTGCGCCGCCGCACCTGGGCCAGCAGCTCGGCGAACGTCGGATCGCCCGCCACGTCGACGCGCAGCACCAGGGTGTTGACGAAGAACCCGATCAGCTCGTCGAGCGCGCGTTCGGAGCGCCCGGCGATCGGGAAGCCCACCGCCACATCGGTACTGGCGCTGATCTTGGACAGCAGGGCGGCGAACGCCGCCTGAATCACCATGAAGGGGGTCGCGTTGTGTTCGCGGGCCACCCGCTGCACCTGTTGCTGCAGCTCCGCCGGCCAGTCCGCCGCCAATCGGGCGCCGCGGTGGTCGGCCACCTGCGGGTAGGGCCGGTCGGTGGGTAGCTGCAGGCGTTCGGGCAGGCCGGCCAACGCGTCGGTCCAGTAGTCGAGCTGCGCGGCGATCCGGCTACCGCTGTCGTCCACGTCGCCGAGATACGTGCGCTGCCACAGCGTGTAATCCACGTACTGCACCGCCAGCGGGGCCCAGTCGGGGGCGTGTCCCGCGCACCGGCTGGCGTATGCCACCCCCAGGTCGCGCGCGAACGGGGTGATCGACCAGCCGTCGGCGGCAATGTGGTGCACCGCGACCACCAGCTGGTGTTCGGTGTCGGTGACGGTGAAAAGCTCTGTGTGCAGCGGGCTTTCGCTCGACAGGTCGAACGCGTACTGGGCCGCGGCGGCCATGCGCTCGCGCAGCCGGTCCTCCGGCCAGCCGCGGGCATCGACGACCTCGCAGGCGAAGCCGATCTGGTCGGCGGGAATCACCACCTGCTGCGGGATTCCGTCGGCCGCGGCGAACACCGTGCGCAGGCTTTCGTGGCGGCCCACGACGTCGGCCAGCGCCGCGGCCAGCGCACCGGTGTCCAGATCCCCGCGCAGCCGCAGCGCCACGGTGACGTTGTAAATCGGTGAGGGGCCCTGGAATTGGTCGATGAACCACAGCCGGGTCTGGGCGAACGACAGCGGGATCACCGCCGGGCGCTCCCCCGCCACGAGGGGCTCCGGCCGGTCGCCGTCGCCGCCGGCCAGCAGCGCCAGTTCGGCGGCCGTCGGCGCCTCGAAGACGGCCCGCACACCGAGGTCGGAGTTCAGGCTGGTGTTCACCGCGGCGATCAGGCGCATCGCCGACAGCGAATCCCCGCCCAGATCGAAGAACGAGTCGTCGACGCCCACCCGCTCCAGGCCGAGCACCTGGGCGTAGATGCCGACCAGGATCTCCTCGGCCGCGGTGGCCGGGGCGCGGTAGCGGTCCACGTCCTGGTATTCCGGCTCCGGAAGGGCCTTGCGGTCGAGCTTGCCCGACGAGGTCATCGGGAATTCCTCAAGCGCCACAATGTGTGTCGGCACCATGTATTCCGGCAGCCACGCGCTGAGCCGCTCGCGCACCTCGCCGATCTTGGTGTTGGTCCGGGGGTCGTTGGCGTGGCTGGTGCGCCGCCGGGACCCGGTGGGGGGCAGGTAGACGTCGGTCAGGGGCGCGGCGTAGTTGGGGTCGCCGGTGTCGACGAAAACGGCGCTGAGGGTGCCGGGTACCGCACCCCAGGTGACCGCGACGCGATACCCGGCGGCCTCGCCGATGCGGTGCACCTCTTCGGCGACGGCGGCGCCCGACACGGCGTCGGCGGTGGCGAGCGCGTCGGCCACGGGCTGCCCCTCGGCGAGCGCCGTTTCGACGCGAACGTCCGCGATGACCCCGGCGTGCGGGATGTCGGTGACGCGCACAACGGCGGGACGCTGGGACGCCAGCACGTCGCCCAGCCCGTCCGAGCCCGCGCATTCGGTCCACGACCAGGTGGGTGCGTCGCCCACCGAGCGCACCGCCGCGGGCGCTTTGCGGATGACGACGTCGTACCGGTAGCGGTTGAGTTCGTTGTCGGCGAAGCCGCGTTTGACTTCGATGTCGACGCCGCCGGCCGACGGGCAGCTGACCGCCCAGGTGGTGAAAAACTCTGGCGCCAACAGCAATTCGGTCTCGCCGAGCATGGCGTGGCGGACGCGCTGACGGATGTCGGCGGCCTCGGTGGCGGCGGCGCCGCCGCGCGACAGCGCGATCGCGGTCTGGAATGCGCCCTGCAGGCTGTGGTTTCGCACGTCACCGATGAACACGGCCCCGCCGGGGGCCAGCAGCTCCATGGCGTTGTCGATGACCTCGGCCAGATAGCCCGCGTTCGGGAAATACTGGACGACCGAGTTGAGGATGATGGTGTCGAAGTGGCCGCGGGGCAGCCCGTCGGTGACATGGGCCGGCTGGGTCCGCAGCTGGACCCGGTCGCGCCAGGGCAGCTGCAGCTGCTCCATTGAGCGGGCCAGGTTCTCGATGGCCACCGGGGAGAAATCGGTGGCCAGATATTCGTCGCAGTGCGGGGCGAGCTGCGACAGCAGCAGCCCCGAGCCGGCGCCGATCTCGAGCACGCGTCGCGGTCGCAGGTCCGTGATCCGGTCCACCGTGGCGGCCCGCCACTCGATCATCTCCGCGAGCGGGATCGGGTCGCCGGTGTAGCTGCTGTTCCAGCCGCGGAAGTCCATGCCGAACCGCGACTCGAGGTCGGCGCCGTAGAGATCGTCGTAAAGGTGTTGCCACTCTTCGACGTTGTCCTCGTCGTGGTCGGCGCCGATGGTGTGGTCGAGCGTGACGTAGGCGACCAGATGCGAGCCGGTGGCGCTGTCCAGCACGGTGACGGCGGCCTGGGTGACCTGCGGGCAGGCCAGCAGGGTGTTCTCGATTTCGCCCAGCTCGATGCGCTGGCCGCGCAGTTTGATCTGGCTGTCGGCGCGCCCGACGAAGTCCAGGTCCCCGTCGCGCGTCCAGCGCACCAGGTCGCCGGTGCGGTACATGCGGTCCCCGGGGCCGCCAAATGGGTTGGCCACGAAGCGTTCCGCGGTCAGGTCCACCCGGCCCATGTAGCCGTGCGCCAGCGCCGGCCCGCTCACGTACAGCTCGCCCACCACGCCGACGGGAACCGGCTTCAGCCAGGCGTCGAGCACCACCGCGCACACGCCCGGCAGCGGGGTGCCGATGCGAACCGGCCCCTCGGCCGACAGCGGCGCGCTGAGGGTGACCCAGATGGTGGTCTCGCTCGGGCCGTAGACGTTGAACATCCGCCGACCGGGCGCCCAGGCGGCGACCAATTCCTTCGGGCAGGCCTCGCCGCCGACCATCAGCTTGTCGAAGCCGGGCAGCCGGGCGCGATCCAGCGACGACAGCACCGTCGGGGTCAGGAACGCCGCGTTGACGCGCTGGCTCTGCAGCAGGGCGGTCAGCGGCTCGCCGGCGTACACCTGCGGTGGCGCCACCACCAGCGCGGCGCTGGCCGCGGCCGCCAGCACCATCTCGCCGACCGACGCGTCGAAGGTCGGCGAGGCCACCATCAGCACTCGGGTGTCGGTGTCCAACTCGGACGCTTCGCATTGCGCCGCAGCCCATCCCAGCAGGCCGGCGTGGCTGACCAGCACGCCTTTGGGGGCGCCGGTCGAGCCCGACGTGAAGATCGCGTAGGCGCTGTCGCGAGCGGTCAGCGGCGCCAGACGGTCGGCGTCGGTGATCGCCGCGGCGTTGTAGCCGGACAGGTCCAGGCCGTCGATCCGCAGCACGGGGCGCGCCCCGGCGCCGGCGACCTCGTCGGCGCCGCGCGTCAACACGCACAGCGCGCCGATGGCGTCCAGCACCGCGGCGACCCGCTCGACCGGATGATCCAGGGCCACCGGCGCGTGGATGCCGCCCGCCTTGACCACGGCCCACCAGGCGACCACCAGTTCCGCGGACCGGCCCACCGCGACGCCCACGGCGCGCTCCGGGCCCACACCCGCGTCAATCAGCTTGCGCGCCAACCGCGTCGACCACTCGTCGAGTTCGCGGTAGGACAGTTCCCGCGCACCGTCGACCACCGCCGGCGCGTCCGGGGCGATCGCCAGGGCCGCGGCCAGCAGCTGCGGCGCCACCCCGACCGGCCCGGTGACACCGGCGCCCGACAGCCGCGTCAGCACCAGCTCGCGCTCGGCGCGGTCCAGCAGTTCGACCTCCGAGAGCCGCCGGGTGGGATCGCTGGTCATCGCCACCAGCACACGCTGGAATCGGTCCAGCAGCGAGGCGATGCCAGCGGGGTCGAACACGTCGGCGTCGTATTCGACGTGCAGCCCGAGTTCGCGACCGGGCAGGGCCTCGACGGTCAGTGGGTAGTGGTTGTACTCCCGGTTGGTGAACTCGGCGATGGCCAGCCCGTCCGGGCCCAGCGTCATGCCGCTCTCGACGGGGTAGTTCTCGTAGACGAACAGCGTGTCGAAGAGTTGATCGTGACCCGTGACGCGGTGAATTTCGCTGAGCGCGAGGTGCTGGTGCTCGAGCGCGTCGTTGTGGCTGCTCTGCAACTGGGCCAACAGGTCTGCGGTGGTGGTGCTCGCGCGGATGTCGGCGCGTACCGGCACCGTGTTGATCAGCAGCCCCACCATCTGTTCGGCGTCGTCGACCTCCAGTTGGCCGACGCGCGATCGCGGGGTGCCGAAGACGACGTCGTGCTGGCCGGTCAGGGAGGTCAGCACCACGGCCCAGGCCGCCTGCAGGACGGTGCTGACGGTGGTGTGGCAGGAGCGCGCCAGGTCGGTCAGGGCCTCGGTGATTTGCTCAGGCACACAGGACTTTTCGAAACCGCGGTCGCCTTGGCCCAGCCGGTCCTGCGGTCCGACCAGGGTGGGTGTATCGAAGCCGGACAGCAGCTGGCCCCAGGCGTCCCGGGCGGCGTCGAGGTCTCGATCGGCCAGCCAGGTGAGGAATGCCCGGTAGGAGCCGGCGGCGGGCAGCCGCTGGCCGTAGTAGCTGGTGAAGATCTCCCGCAGCAGGATCGGCAGCGACCAGCCGTCGAGCAGGATGTGATGGTTGGTCAGCACGAACCGGTGCCGGCCGGCCGCAGTGCGGATCAGCGCCACACGGAACGCGGCCTGTCCCGACAGGTCGCGCACCGCCGCGCGCTCGGCGGCGCACAGCTGCTCGATCCGCCGGTCGGCGTCGGTACCGTCCAGATCGAGGTACTGCCACTGCACCACCGGATCGGCGGGGATGATCTGGACCGGCTCGTCGTAGCGGTCGCAGAACAGCGCCGCCAGGTGTGGATGCCGGTTGACGACGGTGTGCACGGCGTCGCGCAGGCGGTCGGGGTCAAGCGGCCCGGTGAGGGTGAAGTCGAGCTGCACGGCGTACATGTCGTCGCTGCCCTGCGCGGTGCTGGAGTGAAAGAGCAGTCCCTGTTGCAGCGGGGTCAGCGGCAGGATGTCGGCGATGTGGTGCTGGGTCGCCAGCTCGTCGATCTCGTGCTGGCTCAGCCGGGCCGGCGCGATGTCGGACGGGGTCAGGCCGCCGCCGCCGGCGCGCACATGCGCGCACACGCCGGCCAGGGCCTCGAACCACAACCGGCTCAACCGGGTGATCTGTGCCGCGTCGAGAACCGATGGCGCCCAAGTCCATTCGGCGTGCAGGTGGGGTCCGGTGCCGGTGTCGATGGTGCCGGCGTTGAGCTCGACGGTGTGCATCAGCGGCATCGGCACCGCCGCGGCGGCCCCGATCAGGGACAGGCCCTCCTGGCTGATGCGCCAGCCCTCGCCCGCCGAATCAGACGCCGCGCCTTGGCGTCCCAGGTAGTTGAAGGCGATCGACGGGTCGGGGCCGGCCAGCTCGACCTCGGTGTTGAGGTAGCGCAGCAATCCGTAGGTCAGCGGATCCGGCAGGGCGCGCAGCTGCTCTTTGGCGTGTTTGATCACCGCGCCCAGCGCCGGGTCACCGGCCACCACCTGGGCCCACTCGAGCCCGGCCACGCCCAGTGCCACCGGGTATTTGGTGGTGAACCACCCGACGGTGCGGGACAGGTCGATGTCCGCGGCCAGTTCCTCGTGCCGCCCGTGGCCCTCGACGTCGATGCCGATCGCGTCGGCGCCACCCAGGAATTCCGCCCAGGCCAGGCCGAACGCGATCAGCAGGATGTCCTGGATGCCGGCGTGGAACGCGGTCGGCACGTCGCCGATCAGCGCGCGGGTCGTCTCGGCATCCAGTTCCACCGACAACCGCCCGGCTGAGGCGTAGGTATCCACCTCGGGGCTGGCCGCCGGCAGCGCGGGGGGCGTGGCGGTCACCTTCTTCCAGGCACCCAGCTTGCTGACGACCTCGGGGCGATGCGCGTGCTCGGCCAGCACCGCCGACCACCGGGCGAACGACGTTCCCGCCGACGCCAGCTCCACCGGCTGCCCCGCGCTGTGCAGCGCCCAGGCAATGTTGAGGTCTTCCAACAGGATCCACCACGACACGGCGTCGACGGCCAGGTGGTGAATGATCACGGCCAACTGGCCGGTGGCCTCGAGCCACAGCGCGCTCAGCATCACCCCGGCGGCCGGCTCCAGCCGAGCCCGCGCGTCGGCCAGCGCCTCGTCGGACAGCTCGTCCACCGATCGCAGGCAGTCCTGCGCCCGCACTGACCCGGGCTCGGGCACCCGCAGCGACCAACCGCCGGCCTCGTCGTCATCGACGCGCAGCCGCAGCATGGCGTGCCGATCCACCAAGGCCTGCAACACGATTGCGACGTCGGCCTCGGTCACCCCGGCCGGGGCCTGGACCATGACGGTCTGGTTGAACTGATCGATCGGGCCGCCGGCGCTTTCGATGTCGCGCAGCCACCGCATGATCGGGATGGCCAGCACCGGGCCGACGCCCTCGTCGACGACCTCGGCGGCCCCGTCGCTGACGCCGGCCACCCGGGCCAGCCGGGCCACGGTCTGTTCGACGAAGACGTCTCGTGGCCGGCACGTCAGGCCGGCGGCGCGCGCTCGCGCCACGACTTGCAGCGACAGGATGCTGTCGCCGCCCAGTTCGAAGAACGACTCGTCCACGCCGACCCGCTGCACGCCGAGCACCTCGGCGTAGATGCCCGCCAGGATTTCCTCGACGGCGTTGCTCGGCGCGCGATACTCGCCCGTGCTGTATTCGGGCATCGGCAGAGCGCGGGTGTCCAGCTTGCCGTTGGCCGTGAGCGGCAGCGCGTCCAGGCCGACCACCGCGGCCGGCACCAGGTGCGCCGGGAGCCGGTCGGCCAGCGCGGTGCGCGCCTCGGCCGGGTCGGCGGTCCCGGTGAGGTAGCCCACCAGACGTTTGTCGCCGGGCCGGTCCTCGCGGACGATCACCACGGCCTGCTCGACACCGTCGAGTGCGGCCAGCGCGGCCTGGACCTCGCCGAGTTCGATGCGGTAGCCGCGGATCTTGACCTGCTCGTCGGCGCGGCCCAGGTAGCGCAGCTGACCGTCGGCATCCCAGCACGCCAGGTCGCCGGTGCGGTACATCCGGGCGCCCGGCGCGCCGAACGGGCACGCCACGAACCGCGAGGCCGTCAGCCCGGCCCGGCCCACATACCCGGCGGCCACCCCGTCACCGGCCACATACAGCTCACCGATGACGCCCGGCGGGAGCGGACGCATCCAGCCGTCGAGCACGAACAGGGCGGCGCCGTCCACTGGGGACCCGATCGGCGGTATGCCGGATCCCGGCCGCAGCAGGGCGCTGATCGCCACACACATGGTGGTCTCGGTCGGGCCGTAGGCGTTGACCATCACCCGGCCGGGCGCCCACTGGTCCACCACCTCGGCCGGGCAGGCCTCGCCGACCACCGCCAGCGCCACCGACTCCAGCCCCTTCGGCGACAGCATCGCCACCGCCGACGGGGTCTGCGTCAACACGGTGACCTCCTCGGTCACCAGCACGTCGTGGAACTCGTCGGGGGAACGGGTTACGTCTTCGGACACCACCACCAGGCGGCCGCCGCGCAGCAGCGCGCCGAAGATCTCCCAGACCGACACGTCGAAGGCATACGAGTGGCACTGCGACCACACGCCGGCGGCGGGCAGGCCCGCGTCCAGCGAACCGATCAGCTGCGTCACGTTGCGATGAGTCACCGCAACGCCTTTGGGGACGCCCGTGGTGCCCGAGGTGTAGATCAGGTAGGCGATATCGGCCGGGTCGGGCACCGACAGCGCCGTCGCGGGCCGGGCGTCGATGCGCGGATCGTTGACGTCGACGACGGTAATGCCGAGGCCGTCGAACCGCTGCGCCAGATCGGCGGTCGTCACCACGGCGACCGGCTGCGCGTCGGCAAGCATGAATTCGATCCGCGTCCCCGGCGACGACGGGTCGATCGGCAGGTAGGCCGCCCCGGTCTTGAGCACCGCGAGGATGCTCGCGACCGCCTCGGCGGAGCGCGAAAACATCAGCGCCACAGTCTGTCCCGGCCCAGCGCCGTGGGCCACCAGGTGATGCGCCAACCGGTTCGACGCCGCATCGAGTTCGCGGTACGTCACCGATGCGCCCTCGCACGCCAGCGCCACCGCCTGCGGCGCCCGGCTCACCTGCGCGGCGAACAACTCGGGCACCGACATCGGCGCGGTCGCCGAATCGGTCAAAACCGCTGTGTTGCCAACCTCTTTCAACCGGGCACGTTCGTCGGCATGCAGCACGTCCAACGACGACAACTGCCGGTCCGGACCGGCGGCGATGGTCGCCAGAATCCGCTGCAGCCGCTCCCCCAGATCCGAGACGTCGAAGTTGGCGAAGGGTTGCCCGGTGCCGACCGTGCTCAGGAACTGCTGATCGCCGAATCCGAGGAAGAACAGCCCGAAATGGCCCACCGGGCCGAAGCTGGTGTACTTCGCGGTCGCCGGGACGTCGCCCAGGCTGAGCGTGAGGCGCGCCGGCACGAAGTTGACGACGACGCGGTTGGGCGCCTGCCTGGGTCCGTTGAAGTGGCCTTCGCCGTCCAGCGTGCGCGTCGGAAACTGCTGATGCCGCAACGCTTCTCGTGACCGCGCATCGACCTGACGGCAGAAGTCGGCGAACGTCGTGTCCGGCGCAGCCTTCAGCACCAGCGGCACCACCCCGGCGAGCATGCCGGGATGCGTCTTGGACTCCGGATCGACTCGCCTGCTGACCGGGAAGTCGAGCACGACCTCGTCCGAGCCGTCGGCCGACCAACCGCGGACCAGCAGTGCGCACGCCGCCGTGAGCACCGAGGACCGGCGGATGCGCAGCGCCTTGGACAGCTCCTTGACCTTGCCGATGACGGCCTCGTCCAATTGGACTGGCGGAGAAGGCGCATACGGGTCCCGCCCATCGTCGGCGACCGTCGACGGGTAGTCCGCCCCGGCGCCCGATGGCCGGTGAGAGGCCCAATATTCCTGATCCTCAACGAATTTGGGAGATGTCTCGTACTCCAACTCGCCGCTGGCGAGGTCGTGCAGCGACCCGAAGAAGGCGGGCGGAATCGGTTTCCCGGACGCAAGCGCGGAGTAGATCGCCGCGATCCGCCGGCCCACCAGGGCGATGCCCATCCCATCGATGGCGATGTGATGACAGGTGGTGAACCAGTAGTACTCGTCGGGCGCGGTCCGGAACAGCGCGAACTTGATCATCGGGCCGGTGAGCGGCATCGGCGTCCGCTGAATCGACGCGGCGGTTTCGCGAACTTCCCGCTCCGGATCGCGTGAGTCGGTCAGGTCATAGAAGACCAGATCGACATCGTCGTACTCGACGGCCTTTTGGAAGACCTGGCCGTCCACCTCGAAGAACGAAGCCCGCAGGCTCTCAGCCTCATTGACCACATGTCGCATAGCCTCGTGCAACAAACCGGTGTCGATGGCGCCCTGGATATGGACGAGGACACCCAGCTGCCAAGCCACATCAAAGTAGCCCGTTTGCAGCGCCAGCCAGATGTCGAGCTGACCCCGCGTCACCGGAACAGCCCGGTCAACACGCTCCACTAAACGCCCCCCACCAAGAGTTCGACCCCGAAACCCTTCATACCGACACCGGTCTAATGATCACAAACCGGCGCGGTCAGCGTGTCGCGCAGACTTTTCGCCCGTATATCGGGCCAGGCTTCTTCGATGTAGTGCAGGCATGTGGCTCGGTCGGCTTCCCCAAAAACTACCCTCCAACCGGCGGGAATGACAGCGAAGGTCGGCCAAAGACTGTGCTGTTCTTCATTATTGACCAAGACGAAAAATTGGCCGTTGTCGTCATCGAACGGATTGAGCGACACCGATGGACCCCCTAACACCCGAGACATAGATTTACCAAGCCGTGCCGCGGATAACCCCGAATATCGTTGCGGCGCTTGAGGATTGATCCGTCAAGCCCGGCCCGTATGTCGACCTGCCCAGGCGCCCGGCGTCAGCGCCGGTGAGCTCGGACGGCGGGGGCGGCGCGACGACATCATGGTCGCGGTGACCATTCCGGCACCTCGCCGACAGATAGCGTTCATCGGCAGTGCACTCCTCATGAGCTACCACTGCGACCGTCGGCGTCGCGATCCACGGAATCGACAATACCCAGCCAATACTGTGCCAAACATATGAATTCCGTTCTTGCATAACCGATCCGCAGTCATACTACTGACGCACCGATTTTTGCTGCTTAGCAAAAGTAACGTGTCATGCCTGCGCCAGGTGCACCTCCACTTCCCGAACGCGACGCCGGGTGCGATTTCGCTTGTCGACGCTGACCAGCGATCTTTGCCGCCATCCGCGGCCGAAAACCTCGCTTACGCATTCGATAAATATTTGCCGGTGCGGTCGGCATGCGTCCAGTGCCGGCGCGCGTGACACCGGGACCACCGATTGAGTTCGGGTAGGCGTCCAGCCCGAGCGCTTTCAGCTGCGCGTTTGTGACTCTGCACCGGGGACCCCGGCCAGCAGGACGCGACGTCGCATCCGGCTGCCACCATGCAAAAACATACGGACGCTTGCTAAAACGCGGCCGGCGGCGTGGCGAACCACTGATGGCGACCCCGGCCGCGCCATAGCTACACAGAGCCGAACCGGCCCACCGTGGCTGCCCCATCGCCTGTCCTCATCATTCGGATGTCGCCGAGTCGAATCCGCGCCTCAAGCCAGCCTCGCACGATTTGCCAGGGGCCGCTCAGCGCCATCCACGCGGGGCCGTAAACAGGCACGTTGTGATTGATGTCACGGCCGTCCGGCACGGAAGATGTTCGCCGGTGCTCGGGCGTCGGCCCGGTCCGCTACCTCCGATGCGCGGCTTCGGCGATCCGAGCCGGGCGACGGTTCGGCACGCGGACCCCTCTCTCACCTGCCGCGCTGTCGTCGAGCGGCCGAGCCCGAATCCGTTGACCACAACCGGGTTTGGCGCACACAGCGGATTCATAGCCGACTTTGCGGCACGCAAATACTCGAGTGCGTACTCGGGGAATGGCGGCGTTTAGACGCCGCCATCGACGGGTAGAGCCCCGAACCATGTGGGGGTCAGTGCTGGGCTTGGGGATCCTGGCTGCGCTCAATCCGGTCCGCCTCGGCCTCGCCTTATTGATGATCTCTCGACCGCGTCCCGGGGCGAGCCTGCTCGCCTACTGGCTCGGCGGATTGACGATATGCATACCCGAGTTGCTCGTCCCGCTGCTGCTGCTGAACTTCACGCCGATGTTCGCACACCTCGCGCACGGTTCGGCGTCCCCGTCGACGAGCTCGGCCCTCGGCAGGATTCAGATCGGCCTCGGTGTGGTCGTCCTGTCGGTCGCCGCACTGATGACGGTCCGCTTCCTCACCCGCCGACGGATACGCCAACCCGCGCCCGACGCCGACCGCACGCCGGAACTGTCGATGGTCTCGGGTGCACCGATCGCAATGCCGCGGCTGCTGACGCGGGTCCAGGAGGCGCCGGCCGACGACCCCTCCCGATTCCGGCGCCTGCTCGGCCGCGTCCACAGCGCCTGGGAAAGCGGGGCGTCGTGGGTGGCGTGGGTGATCGGCATCATCTCGGTGCCGGTCGACGGCGTCCTGTTCATCGTGGCGATCATCGCGGCCTCGGGTGCATCGGTGAGCGCGCAGGCCGGCGCGTCCGTCGCATTCGTCATGCTGATGTACGCCGTCGTCGAGATCATCCTGGTCGGCTACCTCGTCAGGCCGGCGCGAACGCAGTCCTTGCTGTTGGTGCTGCACGACTGGGTGCGCAGCTACCACCGGCAAATCCTGGTGGGCCTGTTCGCGGTGGTCGGGGCCTCGGAGCTGGCCCAGGGCCTGCACATCCTCTGAGCGGAACCGCTCACCGAATCAGGGCGTCCGGTGGCGGATCCGGGGCAACTCGCGCAGGATCGCGCTATGAAACGCGAAGTGGGCGCCGAACTCGAAGTCGACATCACCGCGGCCACGACGCTGGAGTTTCAGATCGCCGTGGCGCCGCATCCGCGAGCCGAGGTGTCCGAGTCGCTGCGCTTCGTCCTGGACGGACGGCCGATCACGCCCCTGGAGATCAGCGGGCTGCACGGCAACCGCATCCACAAGTTCGACGCCGCGGTGGGCACGCTGCGCGTCGACTACGAGGCGACCATCGTGGGTCACACCGATCCGGCTCCGGTGACCGAATACGACCAGTCGATGTACCTGCGGCCCAGCCGCTACGCCGAATCCGACAAGTTTTTCGGTTTCGCCGCAACCGAATTCGGAAATGACCGCGATGCCGCGGAGCTGCTGGAGCACGTGAGTTCCTGGGTAGGCACCCGGCTGAACTACGTGCCCGGCTCCAGCGATCCGATCGACGGGGCGGTGGACACGTTGCTCGCCGGCGAAGGTGTGTGCCGGGACTACGCGCACCTGGTGGTGGCGCTCCTGCGAGCGGTCAGCGTCCCGGCCCGGGTGGCGTCCGTGTACGCGCCGGGCGTGTACCCGATGGACTTTCACGCCGTCGCGGAGGCGTTCGTCGACGGGCACTGGCGGGTGGTGGACGCGACGTTGCTGGCGCCACGGCAGACGCTGGTGCGGGTGGCCACCGGTCGCGACGCCGCCGACACGGCGTTCCTCGACAATCACAAAGGTGCGGTCACGCTGAATCGTCTGGTCGTGAGCGCCGTGGTGGACGGCGAGTTGCCCCGGGACTCGATCGACCACCTGATTTCGATCCGCTGAAATCGCCTGTGCCACAGCATGATCGCGGCGTTCTGGTGATCAGCCGGACTTGTCGTCGTCGGAATCTTTCTGGTCGTCGGAGTCCTCGTCCTCGTTATCGGAGTCACCGTCGTCGTTGTTATCGGAGTCCTCGTCGTCGGAGTCCTCGTCCTCGTCGCCGGAGTCGTCCTTGTCGTCGGAATCCTTCGACTTGTCGTCGGAGTCCTTCGACTTGTCATCCGACTCGTCCGCCTCGTCGGCCTTGTCTGCGTACTTCGTCAAAAGCCCGGCGAGTTGCCGGGCCTCTTGGGGTGACAGCAAATCGTCGAATATCCGCTCGTCGCCCTCAGAGATGCGCTCGAGGTACACCGTGTTGCCCTCGGCCCCGACATCCCAGCGGCCTCCTTCCTGACGAACCATCCGATGCCGCCTTTCGACTAGTGAACTGGTACAAACCGGACGCGCGTGCGCGCTTGGGTGTTGCTTACCCACTTTTGCTGGAGCCGACGACCAATAGGCTGGTGTTTTGAACGCCCGAGCTTCGGAGGTAACGACATGCCTGCACCGTCTGCCGAGGTCTTCGATCGCCTGCGTCAGCTGGCCGCGATCAAAGACGCCACCGCACGTCAGACCAAGACGATCGACGAGGTCTTCACCGGCAAGCCGCTGACCACGATCCCGATCGGCACCGCCGAAGACGTCGAAGCCGCATTCGCCGAGGCGCGGGCGGCCCAGGTCGCCTGGGCGAACCGCCCGGTCGCCGAGCGCGTCGAGATCATCGCCCGCTACCGCGACCTCGTCATCGAGAACCGCGAGTTCCTGATGGATCTCCTGCAGGCGGAGGCCGGCAAGGCCCGCTGGGCGGCGCAGGAGGAAATCATCGACCTGGTGGCGAACGCGAACTACTACGCGGGCGTCGCGGCCGACCTGCTCAAGCCCCGCACGGTGCCCGCGCTGCTCCCCGGCATCGGCAAGACCACGGTCGGTTACCAACCCAAGGGCGTGGTCGGGGTGATCTCGCCGTGGAACTACCCCATGACGCTGACGGCGTCCGACTCGGTGCCGGCGCTGCTGGCCGGCAACGCGGTGGTGCTCAAGCCCGACAGCCAGACGCCCTATTGCGCGCTCGCCTGCGCCGAGCTCCTGTACAAGGCCGGCCTGCCGCGCGCGCTCTACGCGATCGTGCCCGGGCCGGGCTCGGTGGTGGGCACCGCAATCATCGACAACTGCGACTACCTGATGTTCACCGGCTCGACCGCCACCGGCAGGCAGCTCGCCGAACACGCGGGCCGTCGCCTGATCGGGTTCTCGGCCGAACTCGGCGGCAAGAACGCGATGATCGTCACGCGGGGCGCCAATCTCGACAAGGCCGCCAAGGCGGCCACCCGCGCCTGTTTCTCGAACGCGGGCCAGCTGTGCATCTCCATCGAGCGCATCTACGTCGAGAAGGACATCGCCGACGATTTCGTCGGCAAATTCGGCGCCGCGGTGCGAAACATGAAGCTGGGCACCGACTATGACTTCTCGGTGGACATGGGCAGCCTGATCTCCGCCGGCCAGCTGGATACCGTGACCGACCATGTGGAGGACGCGAAAGCCAAGGGCGCCAAGGTGATTGCGGGCGCGAAGGCGCGTCCCGACATCGGCCCGCTGTTCTACGAGCCGACGGTGCTGACCGATGTCACGCCCGAGATGGAGTGCGCGGCCAACGAGACGTTCGGTCCGCTCGTCTCGATCTACCCCGTCGCCGACGTGGACGAGGCCGTCGAGAAGGCCAACAACACCGACTACGGGCTCAACGCCAGCGTGTGGGCGGGCTCCTCGGCCGAGGGTCAGCAGATCGCCGCCCGGTTGCGGTCGGGGACGGTGAACGTCAACGAGGGTTACGCCTTCGCCTGGGGCAGCCTCAGCGCGCCGATGGGCGGGATGGGCCAGTCCGGCGTCGGCCGCCGGCACGGCCCCGAGGGCCTGCTGAAGTACACCGAATCGCAGACGATCGCGACCGCGCGGGTGTTCAATCTCGATCCGCCCCTGGGCATTCCGGGGAAGGTGTGGCAGAAGTCGCTGCTGCCGATCGTGCGGACGGTGATGAAGATCCCCGGCCGGAACTGACTTCGCGGCGGGCCGATTCACCCGTTGACCCCGATCTACTACCGAGCGTAGTATCCGGGCTACCCCATCATGCACAAGGAGGTGCACTGTGAGGTGGAGTTTCGCCCAGATCGGGCTGCTGATCATCTGCGCTTTTCACGTCGTCCAGGCGGTGATCGGCCTGATCATGAATCCCAGCTTCGCCACCGGCCCCACCGCGCCGACCGTGCAGCTGCTCGGAATGGACTACAACGGCTGGCACGCCGTCGCCGGTCTGGCGCTGTTCGCCCCGGGCCTGGTGTTCGCGCTGCGCAAGTCATGGTCGGTGCTGTATCTGCTGCTCGCCGCGATAGCCGGTGCGCTGCCCGGCATTTGGGCCTTCTTCTCCCATCAGGTCGCGTTCGTCTTCACCTTCCCCAACAACACGACCGACGCGGTGGTGCACCTGGTGACCGCCACGGTGATGGTCGCGGTGGCGGCGGTTCAGATCCGGATGGACGGCGGTCTCAAAAGTTCGCTCGCCGATCTCCGGAAAGCGCCGTAACGCCAAACCCTCACACCTGGGCCAGTTGAGTTCACATCGCCGCCGCTGCGGGTAGTCCTCCGGTCGACGAAGGAGGTTGCGATGGCCAAGCAATCGGACAAGGACGACGACGAGCCCAAGGGCGGTCGCCCCGGCCCCGCGGATCACGGGCGCGAAGGCGGGATGGCGACCCGCGAGAACGCGCCCGAACTCACCGAGCCGGACCGCGAGGACTGACGGCGTGACGGCATGACGCCGCCCGAATCGGATCGCGTTTCGCGCGGTCAGCGGGGGCGGGTGGCCGGGATGTCACCGTCACGACGAAAATGGATGGATGCCGTCTGAACAGGCGCCGCCGCCGCCGCAATCGGCGCCGGGCTGGTATCCCGATCCCGCAGTAGGCCACGGGCTGCAGCGGTACTTCGACGGCACCAGCTGGACCAGCGAGTGGGCCTTCACCGCGGACCCGCCGAAGAAGGGCCTGCCCGGCAAGGCGGTCCTGGCGCTGGCCGCGCTGTGCGTCCTGGTGCTGCTCATCATCGTCGGCAAGAGCTGGGTTTTCGACCCGAAGAAGGACGGCCGATCGGCCGAGTCGAGCAGTTCGGCCACGGCGGGGCCGACCGAGGCGCCGTCGACGCCGGCCGGTCCCAAAAAGCCGGACGGCGTCACCTTCACCGTCGCGCCGGGCCCGAATGGTGACGTGGTCGACGCCAAGTTCGCCATTCGGGACAACTACACCGAGCAGATGATCAAGGACGGCGCCCGGCTGGACACCATCGGCATTCTCAAGTACGCGCGGGCGACCTACCCCGACGCGTCCGCGGTGAACGTGCAGGGCACCTTTCCGATGACCGACCCGTACGGCAACACCTCGACCCAGGTCGCCATCGACCTCACGTATTCGCGGGCCACGCTGGACAAGATCAACTTCGACGGCATCAACAAAGCCAGCATCTGGGAGATCCGCGACTCCGGAACCGTCCTGCCGGCCTTCCAGCCATAGATCGGTCGTCCGTGGCCGCTAGGTGCAGTACTGCCCGTTGATCAGGCAATTCTGCGGTGGCGAGAAGGGACCGGTCAGCACGCCCCTGAAACCGCCCGTGGCCGAACCCCCGGGGGGAATGCTGCGATTCCAGTTCGCCGGGGTCAGAACATAGTGCGTGCCGGATTGGGTAACGGTGCTGTTCCAGGTGTGCAAGACGGATTCGCTCGCCGGCAAGTCGAATTCCAGCTTCCAATCGGTGAGCGGCGCCATGCTCGCGTTGGTGACGGAGAAGCGGGCGATGAAACCGGTCTGCCACGCATGGTCCACCGACAACGTCGCCGTGGCGGCGGCCGCGTGGGCCGCGGGAGCGATGCCGAGCCCCAGGACGGCAACCGTCGACGCCGATGCGAGTACGTGAAACGCTGCGCGCCAGCGGTTCACGCGATGTGTGCCTCCGCCCATGACTGCCAACATTAAAACCGCGGGGGCGATATCGGCCGGCGCGTCGCGGGTAAGCTGCCGTACCTTTGCCCAACCGAAACCGTCGTGAAATCTTCTCGCCTCGGGCTGGGCCGGCGGCTGACTCAAACCGCCGCTGACCTGTGGTCGGGCTGACAGGATTTGAACCTGCGACCACTTGACCCCCAGTCAAGTGCGCTACCAAACTGCGCCACAGCCCGCGCGCCGGCGCTTGCACCGGCAGCAGGTCGAAAGCCTACCGTAACCGGGCGGCCGCCCCGCCAAGCGACCTCCGCCGGCGGGCGACAGAAGACCAATAGGTGAATCGCAAACGCGCTAGCGCCGGTGCTAGCGGCTTTGAGAAGCACCTATTGGTCTGAAGAGAGCCGGAAACATCCCCGGCGCCCCGAAAACCGCGCCGACACCTCAGCGCCGCCGCGCTCCCCGCTTCTCGCGCACCCGCACGTTGATCCGGATCGGCGACCCCTCGAACCCGAAGGCCTCGCGCAGCCGGCGCTCCAGAAAGCGCCGGTATCCGGCCTCCAGAAACCCGGTGGTGAACAGCACGAACGTCGGCGGCCGGGCGGTGGCCTGGGTGGCGAACAGGATGCGCGGCTGCTTGCCGCCACGCACCGGCGGCGGGGTGGCCGCCACCACCTCTTTGAGCCAGGAATTGAGCGGGCCGGTCGGAATCCGCGCGTCCCACGACGCCAGCGCGGTCTCCATCGCCGGCACCAGCTTCTGCAGCGCCCGACCGGTCTTGGCGGAGATGTTGACCCGCGGCGCCCACCGCAGCTGCACCAGTTCGCGGTCGATCTCGCGCTCCAGCATCTCGCGGCGGTCCTCGTCGACCAGGTCCCACTTGTTGAAGGCCAGCACCAGGGCGCGGCCGGCCTCGATGACCATCGACAGCACCCGCTGGTCCTGCTCGGTCAGCGGCTCGGACCCGTCGATCAGCACGATCACCACCTCGGCCGCGTCAATTGCCGAGTGGGTGCGCACCGAGGCGTAGAACTCGTGCCCGCTGGCCTGGCCAACCTTTCGCCGCAAGCCCGCGGTGTCGACAAACCGCCAGACCTTGTCATCCAGCTCGATCAGCGAGTCCACCGGATCCACCGTCGTTCCGGCGACGTCGTGCACGACCGAGCGCTGGTCCCCGGCCAGCTTGTTCAGCAGCGAGCTCTTGCCCACGTTGGGCTTGCCGACCAGCGCCACCCGCCGCGGACCGCCGGACGTGGGCGCCACCTCGGACACCTCGGGCAGCGCGGCCAGCACCGCATCGAGCAGATCCGCCACGCCGCGGCCGTGTATGGCGCTGATCGCGTGCGGCTCACCGAGCCCCAGCGACCACAGCATCGCGGCGTCCGCCTCGACCTTGTCGCTGTCAACCTTGTTGGCCGCCAAGAAGACCGGCTTGCCCGACCGCAGCAGGATCCGGGCGGCGGCCTCGTCGGCCGTGGTGGCGCCGACGACGGCGTCGACCACCAGGATCACCGCATCGGCGGTGCGCATCGCCACCGAGGCCTGGTCGGCCACCAGCTGCTGCAGCCCCTTGGCGTCGGGCTCCCATCCCCCGGTGTCCTGCACGATGAACCGACGCCCGGTCCACAGCGCGTCGTAGGACACCCGGTCGCGGGTGACGCCCGGGACGTCCTGCACCACCGCTTCGCGCCGGCCCAGGATCCGGTTGACCAGTGTCGACTTGCCGACGTTGGGTCGGCCGACCACCGCCACCACGGGCGCCGGGCCGGCCTCCTCCTGTTCGTCCAGGCCGAAATCGACGGATTCCCAGTCGCTTTCGTCACTCCACGTGCCGTCTTGGGTCACCGCACCGCTCCGCTTCGCTGCTTGACCAGGTCCCGCAGGTGCGAAATCACCTGGGCCTCGGTCATCTCGCTGGTGTCGACGACGAGTGCGTCGGGCGCCGCGCGCAGTGGCGACACCGCCCGGGTCGAATCCAGATGGTCGCGGCGGCGGACATCGGCGAGCACCGCCTCGTAGTCGTCGGCTAGCCCGGCCGCCACGTTCTGTTCGTGGCGCCGCCGCGCCCGGGTCTCGGCCGACGCGGTCAGGAAGATCTTGACGGGCGCGTCGGGCAGGACGACGGTGCCGATGTCGCGCCCCTCGACCACGACATCGCCTGGCCCAGCGGCCATCTCGCGCTGCAGCTCGACCAGCCTGGCGCGCACGGCCGGCACCGCCGACACCGCCGAGACGGCGCCGGTGACGGCATCCCCGCGAATCTCGGTGGAAACGTCCTCGCCGGCAAGCAAACACCGATCGCCGTCCACCGACAGCTGCGCCGTCGACCCGATCCCGCCGACCGCGTCGGCGTCGTCCGGGTCGATGCCCGCGCGCAGCACGGCCAGCGTCACGATCCGGTACATCGCCCCGGTGTCGAGGTAGCGTGCGCCGAGCGCTTGCGCCAATCCCCTTGACACCGAGGACTTTCCGGTACCCGCCGGGCCGTCGATGGCAACGACCATTCCACTCACAGGCCCACCGCCTTGTACAGCTGGCCGATCTCGTGATGGGCCAACGCCCGGAAGGTGCCCGGCCGCTGCTTACCCAGCGAGACGGGCCCGATGTCGGTGCGCACCAACGACTCCACCGGGAATCCCGCCGCCGCCAGCAGCCGGCGCACGATGCGATTGCGCCCCTCGTGCAACGTAACCCGCACCAGCGTCTTGCCGGGAATGGCGTCCACCACCGCGAATTCGTCGACCTTGGCCACCCCGTCGTCCAACTCGATCCCCGCGCGCAGCTTCTTGCCGAGCCCACGCGGCACCGACCCGGTCACCGTCGCCAGATACGTCTTGGGCACCTCATGCGAAGGATGCATCAACCGATGCGCCAGCTCGCCGTCGTTGGTCAACAGGATCAGCCCCTCGGTGTCGGCGTCCAACCGCCCGACGTGAAACAGGTTCTTGTTGCCGCGGACCTTGCGCTCGACCAGATCGCCGATGCACGGGCGGCCGCGGTCGTCGGACATGGTCGAGTGCACACCGCGCGGCTTGTTCAGTGCCAGATACACCTGCGAGTCGTCGAGGACCACCCGGGCCCCGTCGACGCGGATCACCGAGGAGTCCGGGTCGACGCGGGTGCCCAGTTCGGTCACCACCTGCCCGTCGACCTCGACGCGGCCGTCGATGATCAACTTCTCGGCGGCCCGCCGCGACGCAATTCCGGCCTGCGACAACACCTTCTGCAGCCGGATCCCCTCAGCTTCGTGCATCAATCCTGGTCCACGTCGAAGGTCAGCGCCTGATCGGGCGATGGACCGCCCGAGAGCTTGATGAAACGTGGCTCGCTGTCCAGGGATTCGGATAAATCCTCGATCGTGTCGACGTCGGGAAGCAGCGGCGCAATGTCCGGCAGGTCGGAAAGCGACGTCAACCCGAGGCGTTCCAGGAACAGGTCGGTGGTGGCGAACGTCACCGCGCCGGTGTCCTCGTCGGCCCCGGCCTCGGTGATCAGGCCGCGCGCCAGCAGCGTGCGCATCACCGCGTCGACGTTGACGCCGCGCACCGCGCTCACCCGCGCGCGGGTCACGGGCTGGCGGTAGGCGACCACGGCCAGCGTCTCCAGCGCGGCGCGGGTGAGTTTGGATCGCGCGCCGTCCAGCAGCAGCTTCTCGACATAGGGCGCGAACCGGGCGCGGGTGTACATCCGCCAGCCCTCGCTGTTTTTGCGCAGGTCGATGCCGCTGTCCCGCTCGGTGAGTTGCTCGGCCATCTCCTGCAGCTTGGTCGCGATCCGGTACACCGGCTGCCCGGTGGCCGACGCCAGCGCCTCCGCGGTGACCGGGGTGTCCACCACCAGCAGCAGCGCCTCGAGCACCGAGCCGAGTTCCTCGGATTCCATCGGCGCGACCTCGGCGATGTCCGGGATGCCGTCATCGAGTACGACGTCGGGCAGATCTTCAGTCATTACTCGTCTCGTATTTCGGTGGTCGGACACTCCCCGGTCCAGGCAATTTGGAGCACGCCAAGCGGCTCTGACTGGTCGAATGCTACCGCCCGCGACCGATACAGTTCGAGCAGCGCCAGGAAGCGCCCGACCACCTCCATCGACGCCTCACAGTCGGCGACCAGCTCGGAGAACGTCGCCCACGCGCCGCTGCCCCGCGCCTGAAGGATGTCCAGCAGCTTTTTGGCCTGCTCGGGGACCGACACCTGCACCTGGTGCAGGTGCGCGACGGACACCGTCGGCACGGGCCGCGGGCTGAACGCGATCGCGGCGATCTGGGCGAACCGTTCGGCGTCGACTCCGATCATCACCTCGGGCAGCAGTTCGGTGAACCGGTCCTCCAGCGACACCGAGCGCGGATAACTGCGCAGCGCGGTGGCCTCGAGCTCCGCGAACATCTCGGCGACGTGCTTGAACGCCCGGTACTGCAGCAGCCGGGCGAACAGCAGGTCGCGCACCTCCAGCAGCGCCAGGTCTTCGTCGTCGTCGACCTGCCCGGCCGGCAGCAGCCTTGCCGCCTTCAGATCCAGCAGGGTCGCGGCGACCACCAGGAACGCGGTGGTCTCCTCCAGCTCGAGCTGCGGGCCGATTTCGCGGGTGTAGGCGATGAAGTCGTCGGTGACCTGGTG
>NZ_LZLU01000268.1:0-53026 GCF_001673415.1 Mycobacterium sp. 1165196.3
ACGCGTCTATCACCACGAGATCCCCGGTGGCCAGTTGTCGAATCTGCGCCAGCAGGCCATCGCCCTGGGGCTTGGTGACCGGTTCGAGGACATCGAAAACGCCTACGCCGGAGCCGATGCCATCCTGGGGCACCTCGTCAAGGTCACTCCGTCCAGCAAGGTGGTCGGTGATCTGGCGCTGGCGCTGGTGGGCGCCGGGGTCAGCGCGCAGGACTTCGCCGAGGACCCCGCCCGCTATGACATCCCGGACTCGGTCATCGGCTTCCTGCGCGGAGAACTCGGTGACCCACCGGGCGGCTGGCCCGAACCGTTGCGCACCAAGGCATTAGAAGGACGCGGCCCGGCGAAGCCTGAACAGGAGCTGTCGGCCGACGACGATAGGGCGTTGGCCACCCCGGGCGCCGACCGCCAGGCGGCGCTGAACCGGCTGCTGTTCCCCGGGCCCACCAAAGAACTCGAGGACCATCGCGAACAGTACGGGGACACCTCTCGGCTGAGCGCCAACCAGTTCTTCTACGGATTACGCCACGGCGACGAGCATCGCGTCGAGCTGGAGCGCGGTGTGGAGCTGTTGATCGGCCTAGAGGCCGTCTCGGATGCCGACGAACGTGGCATGCGCACGGTGATGTGCATCCTCAACGGTCAGCTACGCCCGGTCGTGGTGCGCGATCGCAGCATCGCCTCCGACGTGCCGGCGGCCGAAAAGGCCGACCGCGCCAACCCGGACCACATCGCGGCTCCCTTTGCCGGGGTCGTGACGGTGACCACCGACGTCGGCGAGGAAGTCGAAGCCGGCCAGACGATCGCGACGATCGAAGCGATGAAGATGGAAGCCGCCGTCACCACGCCGAAGGCCGGCAAGGTCGCGCGAATCGCGGTCTCGCAAACGGCACAGGTCGAGGGCGGCGACCTTCTGGTGGTGATCGACTAGCGCCGGAGGCTGCTCTTGATCAGGGCAGCGCGCGCCAGGGTCTGTTCGGCCTGCTTCACGTGGGCGGCGTCGACCAGCACGCCGTTCACCCCGACGGCACCGCGGCCCTTGGCCTCGGCCGCCCGGTAGGCGGCGACATTGGCTTCGGCCCGGGCGATTTCGTCGGCGGTCGGGGCGTAGACCTCGTTGGCGACGGGAACCTGGTCGGGATGGATGGCCCACTTGCCGGTGTAGCCGAGCAGCGACGCGCGCCGCGCGTCGCGTTCGTAGCCCGACAGGTCCCGGTAGTCGGGATACGGCGCGTCGATCGCGTCGATGCCGGCGATGCGGGCGGCCACGATCACCTTGTTGCGCGCGTAAGCCCAGAATTCGCCGGGATATTCGCCGAGTGGGACGAAGTTGGTGTCCACCCGGGCGCCCTGCGACAGCGAGAAGTCACCCACGCCGAAGATCAAGGCATCCAGCCGAGGGCTGGCCGCCGCGATCTCTTCGGCGTTGGCCAGGCCTTCGACCTCTTCGATGAGGACCTCGAGCCGAATGCGGTTGCTCAGGCCGAATTTGGCCTCCAGCTGAGTGAGCAGCACGTCCACCCACCACACATCGCGGGCCCTGCGGGCTTTCGGAATGATGATCGTGTCCAGGTTCTGGCCGGCCTTGGTCACCACCTCGACGACGTCGTCGTGGCACCACGGGGTGTCCAGCCCGTTGATCCGGATGGCACGGGCGGTGTGGCCCCAGTCGATGTCGTTGAGGGCGGCGATCGCCTTGGCGCGCGACTCCTCCTTGAACGCCACGGGCACCGCGTCTTCGAGATCGAGGAACACCAGGTCGGCGCCGCAACGGGCGCCCTTCTCGAACATGTTGTCGTTGCTCGCGGGTACCGCGAGTTCGGAACGACGGAGCAGATCGGTCACCAGTGAGGTCCTTCTGTCACAGCACGCCGCGGGCGTGCAGGTCGTCAATGTCGTTGGCGGTCAGCCCGAGTAGTTCGCCATAGACCTCGGCGTTGTGTTCGCCGAGGCGAGGTCCGAGATGCTCGACCGTGCCGGACGCCGAGGAGAACCGCGGCACGGGTGCCTGCACCTTCATGGCTCCCAGCTGGGCGTCCTCGACGGTGATGAACACCTCCCGATGCGCCAGTTGCTCGTCGGCGATTAGATCGCCGATGTCATAGACGGGGGCCGCGGCCACCTCGTGGGCGTCGAAAATGGCCATCGCTTCCGAAAGAGTCTTTGTGGCAACCCAATCGGCCACCACCGCGTCGACCTCCCGGGCCCGGGCCAGCCGTCGCTGCGGGTCGGAGAAGTCCGCGTCGGCCAGCAGGTCGTTGCGGCCGATCGCCCGGAACACCCGCAGGGCCAACGCCGGTGAACTGCCCGACATTGCCAGCCACTTGTCGTCGGCGGTGCGATAGGTGTTGCGCGGCGCGGAGATATCCCATCTGTTGCCCGATCGCTCGGGCACCAGACCCAACTGGTCGTAGCCCAGCAGCGTCTGCTCCAGCAGCCGGGCCAGCGGATCGATGAGGTTGACGTCGATCAACTGCCCGGGCCCGCCGCGCACGTCACGGTGATAGAGCGCCATCAGCACCGCGTAGGCCGCGTTCAGCGAGGCGACACCGTCGGCCAGCATGAACGGCGGCAGGGTGGGAGGCCCGCCGGCCTGGCCGGTGATATGCGCGAATCCGCTCATCGCCTCACCGAGCGTGCCGAACCCCGGGCGCTCACTCTTCGGCCCGCTCAATCCGTAACCGGTGATGTGCAGCATCACGATCCGGTCGTTGACCGCACGCAGGCTCTCATAGTCCAGCCCCCACTTGCGCAATGTCTGGGGACGGGTGTTGAAGATGGCGACGTCGGCGCGCGCCACCAGACGGCGCACCAACGCCTGGCCCTCGGCGCAGCGCAAGTCCAGCGTGATCGAACGCTTGTTGCGCGAAATCGACTTCCACATCAACCCGACTCCGTCGCGCTGATTGCCCCAGCCGCGGATCGGGTCGCCGTGCCCGGGTTGTTCCACCTTGATCACGTCGGCGCCGAACTCGCCCAGGTAGGTCGCCACCAGGGGTGCGGCGGCCAGGGTGGCGAGGTCGAGTACCCGCAGCCCGTCAAGCATTGGCACCGGCAGCCACCCGCGCGCACGAAGGGCGCTGCAGCCCAAGGTGTTCCCGCAACGTCGACGCCTCGTACTCGGTGCGGAACAGCCCCCGGCGCTGCAGCTCCGGAACCACCATGCGCACAACGTCTTCGAACGCCCCGGGCAGATGCGTTGCGGCCAGCACGAATCCGTCGCAGGCTCCGGTTTGAAACCAGTCCGCCATCTGATCGGCGACCTGGGGGCCGGTACCCACGAAACGGGGGCCCTGCAGCAGGGTGGCGCGATGGTTGGCGAGGTCGCGCAGCGTGACCGCTTCCCCGCCGATATGGGTGCGCAGGTTCTGCACCAGACCGCGGATTCCGGAGACGGAGGCCAGCAGTTCGTCGGTGACCGGATCGTCGAGATCGTGTTGGGCGAAGTCGTAATTCATCAATTCCGACAAGAGCGTCAGCGATGCCATCGGATGAACCAGATCATCCAGGAACATGGCTTCGCGCTCCTTGGCGTGGGCTTCCGACTCGCCGACCACAGCGTATGCCATGGGGCAGATGCGAACCGCGGCGGGATCGCGGCCGGCGTCGGCGATGCGGTCCTTCTGATCGGTGTAGTGGCTGCGCGCCACGTCGATCCCGGGATCACCGGTGAAGATCAATTCCGCCCACCGCGAGGCGAATTCGCGTCCCCGTCCCGACGAACCGGCCTGGATGATGACCGGGCGGCCCTGCGGGGTTCGCGGCACCGTCAACGGCCCGCGCGTGGAGAAGAATCGGCCGACGTGGCCCAACTCGTGCACCTTGGTGGGATCCGCGTACTGCCCCGACACCCGGTCGTGCAGAACGGCGCCGTCCTCCCAGGTGTCCCACAGCCCGGTTACCACGTCCATGAATTCGTCGGCTCGGTCGTAACGTTCGTCGTGGCCGAGGTGGGCGTCGACGCCGAAGTTCTGTGCCTCGCTGTCGTTGACCGAGGTGACCACGTTCCATGCGGCGCGGCCGCCCGACAGGTGATCCAGCGAGGCGAACGTTCTCGCGACGTGGAACGGCTGGTAGTAGGTCGTCGAGTAGGTGGCGCCCAGCCCGATCCTGGAGGTGGCCTGTGCGAGTACGCCGAGGATCACGCTGAGGTCCAGCTTGACCGGGCGGGCGCCGTACTGGACGGCCTCGCCCACCGAGCCGCCGTAGACGCCGGGCATCGCCAGACGGTCGTCGAAGAACATCAGGTCGAAGCAGCCCTCTTCGAGCTGGCGGCCGATCTTGGCGTAGTAGGAGGCGTCCAGGTATCGGTGCTCGGTTGCGGGATGCCGCCAGGAGCCCGCGTAGACGGAAGTGCTGCCGGCCTGCATGAAGGCGACGAGGGCAATCTTGTCGGTGCGCATTTTTGAAACGTAACATCTGATATTTCAGATATCAAACGCTAGATGTGCCGTTTGGTATTGTGCGCAGGTGGCGAGGATCGATATTTCCGGAACCGTCCGTGAGCGCGCCGCGCGCGAGCTACGCGACCGGATTCTCACCGGCGCACTGCCCGCCGGGGCGCGGGTCGACCTCGATGCGATCACGGCGGAATTCGCGACCAGCCGCACCCCCGTGCGAGAGGCGCTGCTGGAGCTGTCCTTCGAGGGCCTGGTCCAGGTCGCCCCACGCAGCGGCGTGACCGTGCTCGGCATCAGCCCGGACGACGTCCTGGACAGCTTCACCATCCTCGGTGTGCTGACCGGGCAGGCCGCGGCGTGGGCGGCCGCACGGATCGAGCGACCGGAGCTGGAGACACTGCGCGAACTCGCGGCCGACGTCGTCGCTCGATCCGGTGACGACAGCATCGGCGAGGCGAACTGGCATTTCCATCAGATGATCCACCGCGCCGCGCACTCGCCCCGGCTGATGAACCAGATCAAACAGGCCGCCCGGGTGGTGCCGAGCAATTTCCTCACCCTGTTCCCCGAGCACGAGAAGCACTCACTCGACGAGCACCAGGAGCTATTGGACGCGCTCGGCGACAAAGACGCCGAGCGTGCGCGCGCCATTGCCGAACGACATGTCCTGGACGCGGGCCGCTCGCTGGCCGACTGGCTGGAGCAGCGCCGCGACGGTTAACCGCGGGCGCCGGTCAACTGTCAGCCGCCGCCGGCTCCTCCGCCTGCGCCACCCGCGGCACCACCCCCGCCCGCCGGGGGGCTTTCGCCGCTGCCGCCGTAGGGCACTTGCTGCGGAGCGGGCGCAGGTGGAGCCGGACTGGACGATGTCGGCGTCGGCGGCGCCTCGGGAAGAGTTGCCGCTGCACTCGCGCCCGCACCACAACCGACCGCCAGCGCCACCAGGGCGGTACCACCTAGCAGGGTCATCGTCATCATCGCCTCAGATCTCAACGGATCTCCCCTTTTCGTCTGTGAGCATGGCTTCGAGCTCACATACCCGCATTCCGGTTTTGCAATCGCGCGTTGACGATTCGAGGCGGTCAGCTGAGTGCGGGCAAGACCTGGTCGGTGAGCAACTGGACCGACTTCCACGCTTCGTCGACCGGCATGCCGCCGACCAGGGGGTGCATCACGAGGGGCCCATAGTTGTCGGCATCGCGCACCTCCGTGATCAGCTGCTCCGGGGTGAGGAAGCGGTATCGTCCCGACGCCCTGACCTGGTCCAGCGTTTGAACACCGGGCAGGTGCATGAGCGAACGCTGGTCGGTGGACCACCGGCCGTAAGTCACTGCCTCCCAAAGGATATGCTGTCCCAGCTCCGCCCACGCCTGGTCGGGGTCCTCGTGCAGGTAGATCATTCCGCGGTTGACCGGCCCCGGCATGAGGATGAACGGCGACATGCCCGCCTCCGCACACAGCTCGCGGTAATAGTCGGCGATATCGGGCAGGTGGTCCGCCAAACTGAGCGGCAGCCGGAACCGGGCCGCGCGCCGCGCCGTGGCACGTGCGCCACCCCCGACGTACAGCGGGGGATGCGGCCGCGACCAGGTGCCGGTGCAGATTCCGTGTTCCGGATCAGTACCCGACCACACGGCGAGCATTCGTTCCAGCAGGGCATCCATCAGTGCACCGCGCCGGCTGAAATCGGCTCCGAGAGCGTCATATTCGGCCGTCCGGTAGCCCAGGCCCACCGTTGTGTGCAGACGTCCGCGGCTCATGTTGTCCACGAGGGCGATGTCCTCGGCAAGTCGCACCGGATTCCACAATGGCCCCAACGCGCAATCGACGCTCGCGATCAGCTTCGAGGTCCGGGCCAAAAACATCGCCGCGGCCATGATCGGATTGCAGCTCCACCCGTGTCCGGTCGCGTGATGCTCGTCGACGCTGACGGACGTGATGCCGTGGGACTCTCCCCACTGTCCCAGCTCGAGCGCCGCGGATAGGAGCTTGCCCTGCGTGCGTGGATCGCCTTGCGGGGAGGCGAAATTGAAGCGCAGCACCGTCAACAGCATCTGCGCGCCTTGCTACGCTTCCGGGCCGGCCGCCGCCTGCAGGAAACCCGGAAAGTCCGGGAACAGCGCGCGGTCGACGATCTCGATGCGGGTTCCCGCGTCGTCGACGTAGTAGGCGAAGACCGCCAGATCGCCGTTCGAAGACGGGTCCGCGGTGTCGGCGGTGGCTTCGAAGCTGAAGCCGTTGTCTTCCAGCATCTTTGCACTCTCGGCCAGGTTGTCGGTCCAGTAGCCGAGGTGGTGGATCGCGTTGCCGGGTGCCGCCGTCCAGGCCGTCCCGGGTACCTCCTTGATCAGTTCGACGTGCGGCGCCTGCAGCGAATAGACGAAAGTCGAAGTGATCTCTTGGGTTCCGCCGGCCGTGCGAAAGGGCAAGGTGTAGCTCACCGGGGTGATCCACCGGTAACCGGCCAGCGCGCTCAGCCTTGCCATCGCCGCGTCGAGGTCGGGCACGATGATGCCGGTGTGGTAGAAGTCCTCGGGCCGTAACGCGAATGCCGTCATGTGTTCCTCGCTATCTGGTTGCGCAGCCAGGCACTCTCCCAGAAGTTCGTGCTGCTGGCGAGAAGTTTTTCATGGGCGTCGCGCAACACGGCGCGAGCCCCCGGATGATCCCCCGGAACAATCTCGGCCAGGTGGATGGCCTGCAGCGCGCGATCGGCTGCCAAATGAGCCCGGGCACGCTCCAGCAGCGCATCGGCGCCGGCCAGTTCGACCACGTCGGCGGCGACGGAATCGAACCCGACGGGGTAAAGCTCGGTGGTCGATTCGTGGTGGAACCAGCCGGAGTAGTTCTCCCAGACTGCCCGCACGTCCCAGGCGACTTTGCCGTAGCCCTGTCCCACTTCGTATTCCGCGGGAAGCGTGATTTCGCGCATCAACGTGCGAACATCCTTGCCGGCGTTCATCCCGTCAACGGTTTGGTCGTGGATGTACTGGATGGCGTTTCGCAGCCTCGTGAGCTCTCGGTCGATGCGCTCGGCGCCCTGGACGGGCTCGAAGTGCCCGGTCACCAGCAGGTCGGCCTGCAGGTCCCGCACCCTGTCCACCGACGCGATCGCCGTCAACGCGTCCCGATACCGATCGCCGCGCATGGTGACCAGGTTGGGAATGTGCCCGATCAGCGGACCAAAGGTGTTTCCACACAGGCAGATCCGCTCGTTGGGCAGCCATACCACGAGGGAGTCGGTGGTCTCTCCACCGGGCACCGAAATCAGTTCCATTCGCCGGCCGCCGATTTCCAGGCGCAGGGTGTCCTCGAAATCGACGTCGACCACCGGCACGCTCTGGCCCGCCAGCCGCGACGTCCCCAGGCGCCGTTGGATGGCCTGAATGCCGGTGGCCAACGTGTCTTTGAATGCGAAAGCGCTGCGGCTGGCCCGATACGGGATCAGCCGGTCGTTGTCGTCGCGCCAGCTCTTCCAGTTCGCCTGCGCGACAACGATCGTGTCGGGATCACGCACGCTGTCCAGGCCGCCGACGTGATCGACGTGGCCCTGCGTGAAGATGATGTAGCGCACCGGCGACGGGTCGACGGCGTCGAAGTTGGCGCGATGCACCGGCCCCTCGAAGCCCATCCCGGTGTTGATGACCACCCGACCCTCGGTCGTGGTGAGCAGATACGAGTTGGACAGGCCCGGCGAACACCACAGGCCCGGGGCGATCTCCTCGGCCCTCTCGGCGGACGCCGGGCGCATCGAGTCGGCGCCCGGCCGGCTCCGATAGACCGGTTCGGACATCGCTGGTGACTCCTTTTATTCGGGACGGACGTCGAACTTATCGAGGTAGAAGCCGAAACGGCTGCGCAGTTCGTCGGCGGAGGTGCCGAAGTGCCGCTGCAGTTCATAGTGGATGCGGCCGTGTTTTCCCCGTGGATTACCGTCCAGGTAGCGCTGGAACCGTTCGCGTACCTTGGGCGGCAGCTCAACGCCGGCGCGCTGGTACAGCTTTTCGAGCACCGGCGTCTCGTTGCCGCCCAGCTGGTGGAAGTTGATGTCGATGCTGCGTTCGGGCGCCACCAGATGGCGGTCGCGCACGCATGCGCTGAGGAGTCGATACACGCGGTCGGTCCAATAGTCCAGCAGCCACTGCGGGTCAATGCTGCTGCGGCGCAACCGATCCGAGTACGCCATCATGGTGGTCGCCGACTGGATCACCGCGGCGGGGTCGCGGTGCGTGAAGGCTACCGTCGCGTCGGGGAACGTCGCCATCAACGGGCCGAGCTGCTCGCAGTGCTGGGGACTCTTGAGCACCCATGTCCGTGGACCGCGCAGGAAGGTCAGCGCCTGCAGCACCTTCTTCATGTACGCGTAGTGCCGAGTTTGGTCGAGGCCCAAGTAATAGTCGCGCCAATCGGGCACGCGCGCATGCCATTCCAGCACGTACGAGGCCATGTCGAGGTCGAGAAGCTCCACTTCCTCCTCGATCGCCTCGGGAAAACGGTCATGCATCGCGGCCACCACGGGTGCACTCGCCATCAGCGCATCATGTTCCGCTTTCGCGCGGGCATAGCGGGGATCGACGCCGAAGATGTCGGGGCCCTGCCCCAGCGCGGGAATGGGATCCTGGCTCTCCCAATACGGCAGCGCGCGCCGGCGCGGGTCGGAGGCAATGAGATTCACCAGATGGGTGGTGCCCGAACGCGGCATCCCGACGACGATGAACGGTTTTTCGATCGGGATAGATTCTATTTCGGGATAGCGCCGGATGAGTTCGGTGAGCGATAGCCGGTTGCGGAGCAGGCGCACGACACGTTGGCGCAGCGATCCGCGGGTGAGCTGGCGCAGCGCGTCGTCGGCTTCGATGGCCCCGACGTGCGCCCGCAGCCGGTCGGCGAAGCCGTCGGTGTCGTCGAGGTCGGCGGTTCCGGCCGGCAGGCCGGTCTGCTCGATGGCCTCGGCGAGCATCCGATCGATGTCCAGATCGACGGGCTTGGCTTCGGTGAATTCCAGGATCTGGCGCTGCACGTCGGTCAGTCGGGGCGCCGTCAGGTCGTCGAAGTCGATGTCGTCAACCGCGGAACCCACCGCAACCCCTCTCCGACGCATCAGGTGAGAAAGACGACACAGACGCTAGCCGCGGCGCAGATCCGTCGTGCATCCACCTCGCCGCGCCCGGCCGGCGCTAGAGGTTGGCCAGATCGTCGGGGACGTCGACCTTGTGTTCTTGCAGCGCCTCCAGGGGCACCACCTCGAGGGTGCTCTCGTGCGTCGCGGCCAACACCACCGGGGCGGCACAACCGTCGTGGTGGGCGCGCAGCCAGTTCAGCGCGGTCACGCACCAACGGTCGCCGGGCAGCAGACCGGGGAACCTGTACTCGGGCACCGGCGTCAACAGGTCATTGCCGATCGAGCGCTGGTGCTCGAGGAATTCGGCGGTCATCACCGCACAGATCGTGTGCCGCCCGAGATCCTGTGGACCGGTCGAGCAACAGCCGTCGCGATAAAAACCGGTCAGCGGGTCCGTGCCGCACGGTTCCAGCGGGCCGCCAAGCACGTTTCGATCTGGCACCCGTTCAGTATTGCGCTCTCGAGGGTGAAGTTTGAAGAAAATCTGCCGACTGCTTCGTCGGGTTTTCGCGTGACGGACCCGTCGGGTGCCCGTGTGGACGCCCGGGCATCGGGCGTGTTAACTCGAATCGATGTCGACGCCGCCCAACCAACCCGGAAATCCGCCCGGTGAGCCACCCTGGGGATGGCAGCCTCCGCAGGGATATCCGCCCCCGCAGCCCTACCCCGGCTTCCCGGGGTATCCCGGCTATCCCGGATACGGCGACCCCCAGGCGCCGTACGGCCGCGATCCGGTGACCGGGCTGGCGCTGTCCGACAAGTCTGCGACCACCGCCGGCTTACTTCAGCTGTTCTTCGGCGTGTTCGGTATCGGCCGCTTCTATATCGACTCGACGCAGATCGCGGTCGCGCAGCTGTGCCTGGGGCTGTTCGGGGTTCTCTTCAGCCTCTTTTGTTTTCTCGGATTTCCGGTCCTGCTCGGCGTCACCGTCTGGGCCATCGTCGACGCGATCATGATCTTCACAGGCAGCGTCAAAGACAAGTACGGTCGCAAGCTGCGTTAGGCGCCTGAGTTGGACAACGTTTTCAACTGTCCGCCAACACTTTTGGCTTGCGTTGGGCCCAGATTTTAACCTGGACGGCTTCGCCACGATCCAGGGCGCGCCGGTGGTAGTGGTCACGGATTGGTCACGATCGCGGGCGAACTTGGCCGTGCGACGGTGCCGACAACGAACCTGTCGCGACGCGCTGAGCAAATCCCGGGGAAATCGTCCCGAAAACTTATCGTCACATCGTGGAACGACGTACGGCCCTCAAACTCCCCCTGTTACTGGCGGCGGGCGCCGCAGTTGCCCGGGCACCTCGGGCCTCCGCGGAGGAAGCGGGCCGGTGGTCACCCGAGCGCGCGAGCCGTTGGTATCAAGCGCAGGGCTGGCTCGTCGGAGCGAACTACATTCCGGCGAACGCCATCAACCAGCTCGAGATGTTCCAGCCCGATACCTTCGATCCGCGGCGCATCGACACCGAACTCGGCTGGGCCCAGTTCTACGGCCACAACACCGCGCGGGTGTTCCTTCATGATCAGCTGTGGGCCGCCGACCAGCGTGGCTTCCAAACGCGCCTAGGGCAATTCGTTGACATCGCCGCGCGCCACCGCATCAAACCGCTGTTCGTGTTCTTCGATTCCTGTTGGGATCCGCATCCACGCGCGGGGCGCCAGCGCGCGCCCAGGCCCGGCGTGCACAACTCGGGGTGGGCGCAGAGCCCGGGCGCCGAACGACTCGGCGACCCTCGCTACGTCCCGGTCATGCGCGACTACGTCACCGCGGTGATGACCCAATTCCGCAACGACAACCGGGTTTTGGGCTGGGACCTGTGGAACGAGCCCGACAATCCCGCGCGCCAGTACCGCAGCGTCGAAAGAAGCGACAAGGAACAACTGGTCACCAATCTGCTGCCCCAGGTGTTTCGGTGGGCCCGGGCGGTGGATCCCAGTCAGCCGTTGACAAGCGGTGTGTGGCAGGGCGATTGGGGGCAAGCTCAGGGGCGTAGCGCGATCAGCGACATCCAGCTTGCCAACGCCGACGTGATCACCTTCCACTCCTACGCCGGGCCTTCGGGGTTCGAAAATCGGATCAACGAACTCACCCCGCTGGGCCGGCCGATCCTGTGCACGGAGTACATGGCGCGCCCCCAGGGCAGCACCGTCGAATCGATCCTGCCGGTTGCCAAGCGCCACAACGTCGGCGCCATCAACTGGGGCCTGGTGGCCGGCAAAACGCAGACCTACTTCCCCTGGGACTCATGGGATCACCCGTACACCTCGGTCCCCAAGGTGTGGTTCCACGACCTGATCCGGCCCGAGGGCCGCCCGTTTCAAGACATCGAAGCGCTGACGGTGCGAAAGCTGGCCGGTAGCCAGACCTGATCAGGGTTGCGGCCGGGGTAACCCTTCGCTGAAGTCGATCAACGCTCGCCCGCCACAGACCTTCCGGTAGTAGGGTTATACCTGCTCAGAAGGGGGCGGCGATGGTCGTCGGTGTTGGTCGGCTACTGGCGGCGTCATGACGTGGGAAAATTTCACCGAAGCAGAACTGATCGCGGCGGGCGGCGGCGATCCATGGGCGATCAATCAGAGCCTGCAGGCCGGCAGCCCGTTTCAGATCGACCGTTTGGCGGAGGCCTTTCACGGTGCCGGTCGGCACACCGCCGAAGCCGACCACGCCTTCGAAGACGCGCAGAAACGCTTTGCCGCCGCTTGGAACCACCAGGACGGTGGTCACCCGATCAATGACTCCGACGAAGTCCAACGAGTCACCAAATCCCTTGGTGCACAGTCTGAGCGACTACCGAAGATCGGCGCCGATCTGGAATCCATCGCCGCCGCGTTGGCCGATGCGCAAAAGCAAGGGGCTCAAGAGATCGCCCTGCTGGACAGCGAGCTGCGGGGACTCGACAGACTCATCCACGCGATAAATCATGACCTGACATTCGAACTCTCCGCGTCGGAACGCGACAAATTAGAGAAGCTGAGGGACGCTGCGCACGCCCAGGCCGCGGACGACGTCCGCGAAGCCGTCAAGCAGATGAATTCAATTCGCAACGCCTACTCGGACACCTTACGGAAATCGATGAGCGCTCTGCATGCCGACGGTTACGACATCCCGAAAGCCGTAGACGGTTGGATCGAAAGCCCACTGAAACCCGGTGAGGTAAGAGATCTCGGTCCGATCGCCGGCACCGGCGGCATTCCCGGCATCCCAGGAATTGGGGCGGCCGACTTGGGGGAAGTCGTCGAGGTACCCGGGCAGCCCGGGAAGTACCTCGCTATCTTTGGTGATTCGTTCTCCGGCAATAAGGTCGGTGAGGGCGAGCACTATCGATCTGTCGCCGTTCCAGTGACCTTCGATGCCGATGGACGCCCGCATTTCGGGGCGCCATTGACGGGAGCAGAAGGTAGCGGTCGCGAGCTATTTCCCATCCCAACGGAAGCGAAGGGGGTTACCGACACCCTGCCAGCTGGGACGATCACGCTCGGCGACAAAACCTACATGATGGTGACGGGCACTCAGGGTGACTTGAAACCCGTGGCTTCGTGGCTGGTCGAGGTTAATGGTGACCCCGGTAAGGGGTGGGCCATGGTGCCAGGGTCGTTTCGGGGCGCGGGCGAAGCGCCCACACAGGTCAGCGGCTATAAGGGTACTGACGGCAAGGTCTACATCGCCGCCGATTCCTTCGACCGCAGCCGAGGCATCACCATGTACCGCGCGGATCCCGGCAACGTGTTCGATCGTTCAACCTGGCAGCCGTGGAACGGGAACGACTGGGGAAAGCCCGGACAGCAGGCCGTACAGGTAACCCCGAACCGTTACGGGGAGCTGAGCTTTCGAGAAATCGGCGGGAAGCCCGTCTTATCTGGCTTTAACGTAGACGCGCATATGGGAAGTATTGAAGTGCGGGTAGGAGCCAACCCGACCGAAATGTTTAGTGCGAACGTGCCCACAACCCTCGTTGCGCAGAATGGCGACCCAGGAGGCCCGAAGTTCATCCCACAACCGTACGGTGGATATATCCTGCCCGGATCAACGCTCGACGATTTGAAATTATTTGGAAGTCAATGGAATACGCTTAAGGATGCGAACGGCGTGCCGTTCGGTACTCCGTATAACACCCGAGAGTTTCAACTTAGCCCCTATCACTGACCCGCCTGAACCGATTGGATGCATATGGCCATCAACAAACTGGTCGGCGTCACGACACTCGCCGGAGCTACGTTGTTAGTTGCCTGCACGGCGCACGCCGACCCACCTCGATTTCCCGATCTGAGCGCAGACGCACCAGTGAACGTCCGCGACTACACGATCGACGTTTCCAACCCTGGCCGGCCGCCCCTGCCCACGGTGTATTTCCTCACTCCCGATGGGGTCGTCTGCAACTACATGCCCGACCAAGCACAGTGCACTGGCAACAACCTGCCCGGGATCCCTCCCGCGCCTTCAAATCCCGACGCGGGAATCACCGGAGTCAATTGGATCGGAACCACCACTGGGCTGAAGCAGACGAATGAGGGTGAACCATCACGCGTGATCGACGGACAGCCAGTCAAAACGCTGCCTCCGGGCCATTCCATCACGGTGAACGGCATCATCTGCGGGGTCGACAACTCAGGCACGACCGCGTGCAAGGACCCGCAAGGCCGTGGCTTCGTGCTGTCGCCGAAGGGATCTGGGTGGCTGCCCCACGTGTGAGTACCGCTCGAGCGTGGCGGCAACACAGTCGCCGGGCATAGCGACAGAAGTTACGACTCGAAAAAAGCTTGGTACAAGGTTTTACGACGCCGCGAAATCCCCGACGGCGGTCATCTTGTTGCCGTCCCAGGCGGTGGCGAAGCCGCCCGCGTTATACGCGCAGTTCAAAATGATGTCTCGGTGCGGTGGACTCTGCATCCACATGTCGAGCGCTTCCTTCGGGGTCGCGGCGGATCCGGTTCCCCAGAAAACGATTTCACCCGAGTACCTGCTCCGATAACCCGCAGCGGTGATTCGCGCCTGCGGTGATGAGCCGTCCGACCCGATGTGGCCGCTGACGCCGTTGCGCAACATGTCATCGGCATGGCGCTGGGCGGCTTCGGTCAAGCGCGGGTCGTCGCTGATCGGCGGGCATCCCGGGCGAAGCTGGTTGATACCGCTGTACAGCGCGGTCCCCGAATCGTCGGCGTGCGCGACGAATCCGGACAGGGCGCCGGGAGCCGTGATGAAGGCAGTACAGATCGCGAAGACGGCGATGATCTCGACTTTGCTGGCCATGATGCCTCTTGTCGCGCGCTCGCTTTGCTGTTTTTGGTATCTAAATGTTACCCATTTTCAACCAAGAACGATCACGAATCGCAAATCGATTCGCGGCGCTCAGTGACCGGCGTTGCGGGCCAGCTCGATTGCGTATTGATTCACGAAGTTGCCGGCCGGCGGATCACCCTTGCCGCATGTTCCGTCCGATTCGCCGGGGCGCTTGATCCACAGGTAGGCGTCTGCGTGTGCGCCCGCGGTGCTGGCGGTCGGCGGAGTGCCCAGTGCTCGGCCGCTGGGGTTGCACCAGTTGAGGTCGGAGTCCGGGGCCGGTCCCGCACCGTTGCGCGACGTGTCGATCACGTAGTGCGAGCCATTCGTGAGGCCCGAAATGGCCTCGCCATAACCGATTTCGTCCTCGGTGGTGAAGAAGTTCGCGGTGTTGATGCTGAAACCCCGCGCGTGGCCGACGCCGGCCTGATTGAGCCGGGCGGCCATGTCGTCGGCGCTGTGCCAACGCAAGTGACCCGCGTCGACGTACACGGCCGCGTTCGGATCGCGGGTGAAAGTGTCGACGGCGTAGCGGATCAGGTCGAAGCGTTCCTGGCGCGCATCACCGGACAGGCAGTCGGCCATGGCCAGCGCATCGGGTTCGACGACGATCGCCACTCGCGAAGCCCCCACACCGGATGCGATGCCGTCGATCCACGAGCGGTAGGCGTCGGCCGAGCCCATGCCGCCGGCGGCGAAACTGCCACAGTCGCGGTGCGGGATGCCATAAATCGCCAGCACCGGAATTGCGCCGGCGGCATTGGCGTCACCGACATACTTCCCGACCGTGCCTGCCGACCCGCCCGGGACGATCCAGTACGCCTGCGGCGTGTTGGCGATGGCGGTCAGCTCGGGACTCGGCGGATCGGCGCTCTGCGAGGCGCGCATGGCCGCCGATGTCGGGTTGACGTAGAACGGCGCCCCGGCCAGCGGGTCGCCGTCGGCGGCCAGCTGCACCGGCGGGGCGGGACGGACCTGCACGGGGGCCGCAACCAGGCCCATGCCGGCGACGGCCGCAACCGTAATTAAGGGGACGATCCACCGTGCGGCTGCACCTGCAGCTGAGAAGTTCACCTGAGGAAAATTAGTGGCTCGCAAGCATCGAGCGCCAATCGACGCCGGCCCTCGGTCAGTCGATTGAGGCGGCTACGGCCATTCCGCTTACATCGAGCCGCGCCCGCCGGGACCGCCGGCAAGCAGGCCGGCCGCGAAGGTCGCGCCCTTGTCGATCACCGCGGCGTTGGTCGAATACGTGTCATGCGCGGCGAAATTCATCCCGTCGGAGCAGATCGGGTCCTCGGCGGCGCATACCTGGATGGTTTTGGCCTGATAGAGCGGGCCGATGGCAACCGGCGGCTCACCGAAGAAGTTCATCGCCTTCTCGTTGGGCAAGGCGAAGAGCACGACCGAGGAGACGTGGTTGGCGATTTCCGGATCCAGCGGTTTGGGGACGCTCGCGGGATCGATCCCATCAGGTACGACGGGCGAGGTGACGAAGCCCATCACGGCCGCCCCTTGGGAGTAACCGCCGAGCACCATCTTGGTGTTGGGGCAGTCGTGCGCCATCGACACGACGTGTGCGGCAGCGTCTCTGACGCCGGCCTCACCCGCGTTTGTCCAGTCATGCGTGGCGGGGTAATCGACCGCGTAGACGTCGAACGATTTTGCGCCGACGCGCGGCTGCAGCGAGTCGACGAATGCCTGCCCGGTCGGACCGAGGCCGGGCGGATCGTCGGTGCCGCGGGCGAACACGACCTGCACATCCGGGCACGGACGGGCGGTTGCGGCGGGGATGGCGGTCACGAGGGCCGAAGCGGCGGCGCCCGACGCCGCGGCTACCGCTGAAGCAACAAGACAAGGGCCGTGACGTGCGCTCATGCCGCTGTTTGCCCAAAATCGTGATTTTTAAACCGCGGCCATCTGCCGCCGACCGGCGTGAGCCGGGGACGGCGCGCAGAATCGCTCATGGAACGATCAGCCGGTTCCAGCAAATCTGGCAACCGCTTACGACCGGGCAGTCTTGGCGGTGGCGGAGGGATTTGAACCCTCGGACGGTTTTAGCCGTCACACGCTTTCGAGGCGTGCTCCTTAGGCCGCTCGGACACGCCACCGCCGAGCAGCTTACCGAACGGCATGCCCCTCACCCCAATCGCTGGCGGGCGAAGAAGGCCTCCAGTGGCGCGGCACACTCCTGCGCCAGCACACCACCGCGGACTTCGGGGCGGTGATTGAGCCGCCGGTCGCGGACGACATCCCACAACGATCCGACCGCCCCCGTCTTGGGCTCCCAGGCCCCGAACACCAGGCGGGCGATGCGCGACAGCACCAGCGCACCCGCGCACATGGTGCACGGTTCGACGGTGACCGCCAGCGTGGCGCCCTCCAGCCGCCACCCGTCGCCGAGCACCTCGGCGGCCGCGCGCAGCGCCAGGATCTCGGCGTGCGCCGTCGGGTCGCCCAGGGCCTCGCGGGCGTTCACCGCGCGGGCCAACTCGGTTCCGTCGGCGCCGACCACCACCGCACCGATGGGCACGTCACGAGGACCCGCCGTCGCGGCAACCGACAGCGCGGACCGGATCAGGTCTTCGTCAGATCTCACCGACCGGTCCTGATGGCGGCGACCCGCCGCGCTTGCGATCACCGACCGAGGCGGTCGATCACCGCCGACAGCTGGTCGGCGAAGCCCATCTCGCGGGCGATGCGGCCCAGCTGCTCGTCGGCGTACAGATCGGTCTCGTCGACGATGACGCCCAGGACCGCCTCGGGCAGCCCGATGTCGGACAACAACCCTAAGTCGCCCTCTTCGAATGGATCCGAGTCCTCCAGGTCCTCCGGATCGAGGTCGGCGTCCAGCTTGTCGAGCACTTCCGCGGCGATGTCGTAATCGAGCGCGGCGGTGGCATCCGAGAGCAACAACCGCGTCCCCGACGGCGCCGGCCGCACGATGACGAAGAATTCGTCGTCGACGTCCAGCAGGCCGAAGACCGCCCCGGAACTGCGCAATTCACGCAACTCCGTCTCGGCGGCCGACAGGCTCGTGAGCGACTTACGGGCCATCGGGGCGCAGCGCCACTGGCCCTCTTCACGCACCACCGCGACGCCGAAACCGTCCGGCGTGTCCGCGGACAGGCCCTGGGCAGAGGCCCGTTGTGCTCCCATGGCCGCTTACGGTAGTCCCTGACCAGGCCCCTGACCAGATGGCGGCGGGTGGCCTCGACATCTGGCGGCACCGCCCCCGACCGGATGTGCCAACCTTGGAATGTGGCACGCCCTCCTTCAAAGACACCGGTGTGTGTGCTCGGGCTGGGGCTGATCGGCGGCTCGATAATGCGGGCCGCCACCGCGGCCGGCCGTGACGTGTTCGGCTATAACCGCTCGGTCGAGGGCGCACAGGCCGCGACCGCCGACGGCTTCGATGCCGTCACCGATCTGACCGCGACGCTGTCTCGCGCCGCCGACACCGAGGCGCTGATCGTGCTGGCCGTGCCGATGCCGGCGATGGCGGGCATGCTCGCCCACGTCAAGGAGACGGCCCCGCACTGCCCGCTGACCGATGTCACCAGCGTCAAGCAGGCGGTGCTCGATCAGGTCGTCGCGGCGGGGCTGCAGGAACGCTTCGTAGGGGGCCATCCGATGGCGGGCACCGCGCATTCGGGGTGGACGGCCGGGTATGCCGGGTTGTTCACCGGGGCCCCCTGGGTCGTCAGCGTCGACGACCACGTCGACCCGGCGGTCTGGTCGACGGTGATGACGTTGGCGCTCGACTGCGGCGCCGTTGTGGTGCCGGCCCGATCCGACGAGCACGATGCCGCCGCGGCGGCCATCTCGCATCTGCCCCACCTGCTCGCCGAGGCGCTGGCGGTGGTGGCCGGAGACGTGCCGTTGGCCTTCGCGTTGGCCGCCGGCTCGTTCCGCGACGGGACCCGGGTCGCGGCGACCGCCCCGGACCTGGTCCGGGCGATGTGCGAGGGCAACTCCGACCAGCTGGTGCCCACGGTCGACCGCCTCCTCGAGCTGCTGAGCCGCGCCCGCGAATCGCTGGCCGCGCACAATTCGGTCGCCGACCTCACCGAATCCGGCCATGCCGCGCGCATCCGCTACGACAGCTTCCCGCGCAGCGACATCTTTCACGTCGTCGTCGGCGCGGAGAACTGGCGTCAGGAATTGGCCGCCGCGGGCCGGGCCGGTGGGGTGATCAGATCCGCTCTGCCAAGCCTGGATAGTCGACGATGAATCCCTCGTCATCGACGCTGACCGTGGTGTCGGAGATCGGCGAGCGCAGTTTGATCTCGGCCGGGCCGCCGGTGTTGCTATAGCTCACGGTGTCCGCCGTGATGGACATCTCCGGCAGGTTCACGTAGACCACCGGCAGCGTCACCGAGGCCGGCCGCTCGTATAACCCGAGCCGCCGGATGGGCAGCGCGTTGAAGAACGGGCTGAACTCCACGTCGACATCGAGCGCACCGTTGTAGGCCGCCCGACGCTCGCCCTGGTGGTCGGTGACCAGCCACATGTTCTCCTCGTCGCGGGCAAGCGAGAAGACCCGCTCCCGCTCGGCCAGGGTGACGGTCATGCCGAGCCGCTTGGTGGCGCCGGTCTCATCGGTCAGCAGGTCGTAATAGGCGCCGAACGCCGGGGTGGTTTCGGTGGCGGCGGCAATGATGCGGCCATTGGCCTTGATTCTGTTGCCGGACACCTGGACTCGTACCGATTCCATGCGGGGAGCATCCTGTGCGCGCCAGGTGAGCATCGCCTGCCACACGCGGCGAGACGGATCAGAGGGGGCTGCGTTCACTCATCTACCGTAAGACGTGCCCGCCAAGCGATGCGGAAGTGCCCGGTATGTTCGCCGCAGCCGCCCGGTGCCCGGCACCGAAATCCACACCGCCAACGCCAGCAGACCGTCGAGCACCAGCGCCAGCGCGGCCACCATCAGCGCCCCAACCAGGGCGAGATGAAACTCACGTTCCTTGATTCCGTCGATCAGGTATCTGCCCAGTCCACCGAGGCTGGCGTAGGCCGCCACGGTCGCGGTCGCCACCACCTGCAGCGTGGCGTTGCGCAGGCCACCCAGGATCAACGGCAACGCATTCGGCACCTCGACGCGCAGCAGCACCTGGGCCTCGGTCATGCCCATCGCCCGGGCGGCATCGACGACCGTGGGCTCGACATTGGCGATCCCGGCATAGGTACCGGCCAGCAGCGCCGGCACACCCAGCAGCATCAGCGCCACCAGCGACGGTCCCAGACCCAGCCCGAAGACCAGCGTGCCGAACAGCAGCACGCCCAGCGTCGGCAGGGAGCGCAAGCCGTTGACGGCGCCGACCACCAGCAGGGTGCCCCGCCCGGTGTGCCCGATGATCATGCCGACGGGAATCGCGATCAACGCAGAGGCGGCCACCGCCAGCGCGGTGTACTCGAGGTGTTCGAGGATGCGGGCGGCGAGCCCGACGGGGCCGGTCCAGTTGTCGGCGGTCAACACGTAGGAGATCGCCCGCGCGACGAAGTTCACCGCGCACCACCGACCACGGGCGCGACGACCGCGCGGCGACCGGTACGCCGCGTGGCGTGCGCCCACGGTGTTGCCAGCCGGCCGGCCACGACGATGAGCACGTCGATGACCACCGCCAGCACGAACAGCGCGATGATGCCGGCCAGGATCTGATCGCTCTTGTCGGTTTGGTAGCCCTGGGTGAACCAGCTGCCCAGCCCACCGATGCCGATGACCGAACCCACGGAGACCATCGCGATGTTGGTGACCACCACCACCCGCAGTCCGGCGACGAGCACCGGAACCGAAAGCGGCAGTTCAACTTTGAGCATCCGTGTGACCGGCGAATACCCGACGGCAGTGGCGGCGTCGCGCACCTGGGCGGGCACCGCGTCCAGCGCCTCGAGCACGGCGCGCACCAGCAGCGCCGCGGTGTAGGCCGTCAACGCCACCAGCACATTGGCCTCGTCGAGGATGCGGGTCCCGATGAGCATCGGAAGCACCACGAACAGCGCCAGCGACGGGATGGTGAACACGACGCTGGCGACCGCGGTCGTCAGCCGGCGGGCGATTCGGGTGCGCTGCACCAACATTCCCAGCGGCAGGGCGATCGCCAGCCCGATCAGCACCGGCACCAACGACAGCCGCAAATGCACGACGGTCAGCCCCCAGGCGTCGTCGAGATGGCTGAGCAGATAGTGCATCGGCTAGGTCCCTGGGGGTTCCGCCGAGCCCAGGCGCTGGGCCTGGACCGCGGCCAGCACGTCGTCGGCCAGCACCCCGCCGATGACCTTGCCGTCGTCATCGATGGCGACCCCGATGCCCGACGGCGACGACAGCGCCGCATCCAGCGCGTGGCTCAGGTTGCCCCGCGGCCGAAACAGCGATCCGAGCCCGCTCATGCTGTCCGTCAACGGCACGCCGTCGCGGTGCCGACGCACTCCCGCGCCGTCGATCCAGCCAATGGGCACACCGCCCGAATCGACCACCACGGCCCACCCGCCGAACGGCTCTGTCTGCGTGGCCTTTTCGGCCGCGACCCGCTCGACATCGTGCAGCGGCAGTCCCGCCGCGTCGAGGAGTTGTAACCATCGGTAGCCGCGGCCCAGGCCGATGAACCTCGACACGAAATCGTTGGCCGGCCGCGACAGCAGCTCGGCGGGCTGGTCGAACTGTTGCAACGAACCGCCCTTGAACACCGCCACGCGATCGCCGAGCCGCAGTGCCTCATCGATGTCGTGCGTGACGAAGACGATCGTCTTGTGCAATTCGGCTTGCAGGCGCAGTATTTCGTTTTGCAGGTCGTGGCGAACCACCGGGTCGACGGCGGAGAACGGCTCATCCATCAACAGGATGGGCGGGTCGGCGGCCAGTGCGCGCGCCACGCCGACCCGTTGTTGCTCGCCGCCGGAGAGTTGCGCGGGGTAGCGGGTCGCGAGTTTGGCGTCCAGCCCGACCCGCTCGAGCACCTCGTAGGCGGCTTTGCGGGCGGCCCGGCGGGCCTGGCCCCGTAAGACGGGAACCGTTGCCACATTGTCGATCACCCGCTGGTGCGGCATCAGCCCGGCGTGCTGGATCACATACCCGATCCCGAGGCGCAGTTTCACCGGGTCGCGAGTGGACACGTCGACCCCGTCGATCGTGACGACGCCCGAAGTGGGCTCGATCATCCGATTGATCATGCGCAGCGCCGTGGTCTTGCCGCTGCCCGACGACCCGACAAACACGGTCAGCTCACCGTTCGGGACGCTCAGGCTGAGCTGGTGCACGGCGGTGGTTCCGTCGGCGAAGGCCTTGGTGACTTTGTCGAAGATGATCAAGTCATCCTCCGATCGGATGGTTGAAGCCGTTGTCCCGTATCCAGTTTCGCGCGGCCTGGTCCGGATCGATGCCCGAGTTCCCCGACACCGCCGCGTTGAGTCCGGCAACACCGGAGGTGGTCAGCTTCGCCGACACAGCGTCCAGCACGTCCCTGAGATGATCTGATTTCTTCTGCGAATTGACCAGCGGCACAATGTTTCCGGCCATGAAGTTGTGTTCGGGGTCATCGAGGGCCACCAGGTGGTTCTGCGGAATGGCCGGGGACGTGGTGAAGACGTTGGCGGCGTTCACCCTTCCCCCGACCAATGCGCGCACGGTGACCGCGCCCCCGCCGTCGTCGATGGCGACGAAGTTGCCAGGTTTGATGTCGAGCCCATACTTCTGCCGCAGTCCCGGCAGCCCGGCGGGGCGGGTCGCGAATGCCGAGGGGGCACCGAATCGCACGTCCGGTGAGTGAGGGGCCAAATCGGCGATGGTCTTCAGACTCCAGGACTTCGCCGTCTGCGCGGTGACGCTGACGGTATCGGTGTCGGTGGCCGGCGCGGGCGCCAGGATCGACAGGTCACCGGGCAAGCGCTGGTGCAGCTCCACCTCGACGGCACCCAGCATGGTGGCCTTGGACTGCGGGGCGAAATACAGCAGCAGATTGCCGATGTACTCCGGTACCAGGTCGATGGAATGGTCTTTGAGCGCAGGGATATACGTCTCCCGGCTGCCGATACCCATCCGCGTGCCCACCTCAAACCCGTTGGCCTGCAAGGCCTGTGCGTAAATCTCGGCGATGATCTGCGATTCCGGAAAGTCTCCGGAGCCGATGACTATGGAGTTGGGGCTTCGAACCTGCGCTCCCAACGGATCGGAATTGCTGCACGCCGCAACAACGCACATCGCCATCAGCAGGGCTGCCGCGCGCATGATCGTGCCTCGCGGGCGCGGCAGCGTCGTCATACCGCCGACCCTAATGCCCGAACCGCGCGGACGCTGGCCTGCGGAATTGGTGGCGGTGAATCGGTTTCATTCTGCGTCGGATAGGGCAAAGATGGCAGTATGAGCAGCCACATCCCTGCCTCGCCCGGGCAGCCGCCCCCCAAGCCCGATCCTGCGGCCAAGACCGGCGCACCCGCCAGAGAACCGGCTATCGGGTTCACCCGCGCCGGGGCACTGTGGTCCTCGCTGATCGCCGGCTTTGTGATCCTGATCCTGCTGCTGATCTTCATCACCCAGAACACGACACCGACAGACTTCCAGTTCTTGGGCTGGCACTGGAGCCAGCCCAAGGGCGTGGCGATCTTGCTGGCGGCCGTGGTCGGCGGGCTGATCACCGTTGCGGTCGGCACCGCACGGATCCTGCAGTTGCGCCGCGCGGCCAAACGGCAGCACGCGGCCGCCGCACGCTAGCCCGGCAGCTTCGCCAGTTCGGCCAGACCGCGCGAAATCAGCGGCGACACGACCTCCGGTGCGTGATCGGAGTCGGCGCCGCGGGCCTGATCCGACATGCGTCGCCGGAAGTCGATGCCGGCGGCGATGATCGCGAGCTTGAAGTAGGCCAGCGCCATGTAGAACTCCCAATGGGCCAGCGATGTACCGGCCACCAGCGAATAGCGGTCGGCCAGTTCGTCGGCCGTCGGCAACAGCGGTGACGTCCACGCGGCCTGGGCATTGACGATCAAATCCAGGGCGGGGTCGCGGTACACGCACATCAGGGCGGCGTCGGACAGCGGATCCCCCAGCGTGGAGAGCTCCCAGTCGACGACGGCACGCACCTTCGTCGGGTCGTCGGCGTCCAGGATCGTGTTATCGATCCGGTAATCGCCATGCACGATCGAGGTCCGGCTCTGCTGCGGAATGGCTTCGCCCAGACCGGAATGCAGCCGCTCCACGTCGGCGTCGCGTCGATCCTCGGGCAACCGGACCAGCGACCACTGCGAGCCCCACCGCCGCACCTGACGCTCCAGATAGCCGCTCGGCTTGCCGAAATCGGCCAGCCCGACGGCGTCGGGATCGACGTTGTGCAGATCGACAAGCACCCGGATCAACGAGTCGACGCAACCCCCAATCACGGTGTGACTGAACGATTCGAGTTGAGCGCGGCGCCGAACCACCTGCCCGGCGACGAACTCGACGATCTGGAAGGGAGCGCCCAGCACCGAATCGTCCTGGCACAGCCCGATCGTGCGCGCCACCGGCACGGGGGTGTCCTGCAGCGCCGCCACGACGCGGTACTCGCGGGCCATGTCGTGCGCCGACGGGGTCAGGCCGTGCAGGGGCGGCCGGCGCACCAGCCAACTGGTGCTGTCGTCGTAGACGCGGAACGTCAGATTCGAGCGACCCCCGGAGATGAAGTCCGCGCGCAACTCGCCGTCGCGCCCGATTCCCAGCGAACGCAGGTAGGAGTCCAGCGAGGCCAGGTCGAGCCCCTCGAGTTGGTCAGCTGAAGTCACCGAACTTGTCTACCACCGCCGACCTCGACGCGGTGCACCACCTGCGAGTTGCGGGCGTGGGGTTCAGGCGCTGCCACGGCCCGCATCGTCGTCGAGCAACCTCTGGTTTCGCGGCAACAGGTCCCAGACGTGTTCGGTGGTGTTGACCGCGGCCACCGTCGCTTGACCGGACCGGGAGAACAACAGCCGAGTCACCGACGCGTAGTCGACGGGGAAGGACAGCAGGCGGGCGGTACCCAGAATTTCATGCAGCAGGACGTTGATGACCCCGCCATGGCTGAACACCGCGACCGTGTCTTCGGAATCGGCGGCCGCGACGAGGTCGTCGATCGCGGCGCGCACCCGCGCCCGAAAAGCGTCCTCGTCGACCGCGCTCGGCAGATGCCCCTGCGCCAGGCGCGCCCACTCCTCCGGCATCTCCGCGCGGATCTGCTCGACCGGGATGTACACCGGAAGGTCGCGGTCGTACTCGGCGAAGCGATCGTCGATCTCGACGCTGAGCCCGCGATCCGCCGCGACCGGCTCGGCGGTCTGGATGGCCCGGCGCTGCGGGCTGCTCACCACCCGCGAAATGGGAAACCTGGCGAGCGCCTTGGGGAGTCGTTCGATCTGGGCCAGCCCCTCCTCGGACAGGTCCGGATCGGAACCTTGGCCGTGTTCGCTGCGCAACGGCAGCGCATGCCGGACCAGAAGCACTTGCATATTTCGTCCCGTCGTTCGATGGTGGGCAGCGCCAGTTTCTCACCGCGCCGGGCGACGCCGATCTCGAGGAGGACGGATGACCGAACCGGACAGGGATTGGGACGCCACCTACCGGCAGGCCGTGCCGCCGCCGTGGAGCATCGGCCGGCCCCAACCGGAGCTGGCCCGTCTCATCGATCAGGGCAAGGTGCGCAGCGAGGTGCTGGACTCCGGCTGCGGGCATGCCGCGCTCTCGCTGACCCTGGCCGCGCTCGGCTACACCGTCGTCGGCCTGGACGCCAGCGCGACCGCAATTCGGGCGGCCACCGCCGCGGCCGCCGAGCGGGGACTGAGCACGGCGACCTTCGCGCAGGCTGACGTCACCGACTTCGGTGGCTATGACGGCCGCTTCGCCACGATTCTCGACAGCGGCCTGTTCCACGCGCTGCCGCCCCACCGGCGCCACGACTACATCCAGTCCATCTTTCGGGCCGCCGCGCCGGGAGCCGCGCTCTACATCCTGGCCTTCGCGGCCGGCGCGCTGGATGACGCCCATTCGGACCGGCCGGGCCCGCGCGGCTTCACCGAATCCGAATTGCACGACGCGGTCGCGACGCTGTGGCGCGTCGACGACCTGCGCGCGGCGAAGGTGTACGGCAACGACGACACCGGCGGGTCGTCGGATGGTCCACTGGCCCACCTGGAGCACGACGGCGAGGGCCACTTCATGGCCCCAGGGTTCCTGCTGAGCGCGCACAAACCGGACTGACCGGGCTGCGGCCATGGAGAATGCTATTCTCCATACGGAGATTGGGGTGTGCGGCGATGGTTGGACGGTGACTCGCGTGGGCGAACCGGGACTCGACGCGGGCGTCCTCGCCCGCTGGCTGGATGCAAACAACGCCCCGGGTGGCGGCGAGGAACCGCGGCTGACCCAGCTCAAGGGCGGCTCGCAGAACACCCTTTACCTGATCGAGCGCGGCCCGTCGGAGGCGCCGACGAGGATGGTGTTGCGGATGCCCGGCGCGCGCGCCGACGCCGCCCGCATCGACGGGCTGCTGCGGGAGATCCGCCTGGTGCGGGCGCTGTCCGGCACCGATGTCCCGCACGCGGCGCTGATCGCCGCCGACGACACCGGCGACGTGCTCGGCATGCCGTTCTACGTCATGCAGGCGATCGACGGGTGGAGCCCGATGGACGGCGGGTGGCAATCGCCGTTCGACACCGACCTCGAGGCACGGCGCGGCCTGGCCTTCCAATTGGTCGACGGCGCGGCCAAGCTGGGCCGAGTGGATTGGCGCAAACAAGGACTCGAAGGCTTCGGCCGCCCGGATGGATTCCACGAGCGGCAGGTCGATCGCTGGCTGGCGTTCCTCGACGCGTACAAGGTCCGCGAGCTGCCCGGCCTGGACGTGGCCTCCGACTGGCTGCGCCGCAACCGTCCGGCGCATTACCGGGCGGGCATCATGCACGGCGACTATCAGTTCGCCAACGTGATGTTCGCCCATGGCGAGCCGGCGCGGTTGGCCGCGATCGTGGACTGGGAGATGACCACGGTCGGTGATCCGCTGCTCGACCTGGCGTGGTGCCTGCTGGGCTACGACGGCGAGAAACCGCGCGAGGACGGGTTTTATCTCGACATGCGCGGGATGCCCACGCGCAGCGAGCTACTGGGGCACTACGAATCCGTCAGCGGGTTGTCTACCGAAAACATCGACTACTACCTGGTGCTGGCCAACTGGAAGCTGGGCATCGTGCTGGAAAAGACCTACGCGGCCGGGGCAAGGACCGGCTCGCAAAAAGGAGGAGTCGACCCGAAGATCACCGACGCGTTCGGCCCGATGATCCTGCAGCTCATCGCCACCGCGGCCGAGCTGGCCCGATCTCACAAGGTGTCCTGAAATGGGTTATGCCGAAGAGCTTTTCGACCTCACCGACCGGGTAGTCCTGATCACCGGCGGCAGCCGCGGACTTGGACGTGAGATGGCGTTCGGTGCGGCCCGCTGCGGCGCGGACGTGGTGATCGCCAGCCGCAACCTCGACAACTGCGTCTCGACCGCCAAGGAGATCGAGGCCGTGACCGGCCGTGCGGCCATGCCGTATCAGGTGCACGTGGGGCGCTGGGATCAGTTGGACGGCTTGGTGGAGAAGACCTACGAGCGGTTCGGCAAAGTCGACACGCTGATCAACAACGCGGGCATGTCGCCGCTGTACGACAAACTCACCGACGTGACCGAGAAATTGTTCGACGCCGTGGTCAATCTCAACCTCAAGGGGCCGTTCCGGTTGTCGGCGTTGGTCGGTGAGCGCATGGTGGCGGCCGGTCGGGGTTCGATCATCAACGTGAGCACGGCCGGATCGTTGCGGCCGACACCAGACATCATCCCCTACGCCGCGGCCAAGGCCGGGCTCAACGCCATGACCGAGGCGTTGGCGAAGGCGTTCGGACCGGTGGTGCGGGTCAACACCCTAATGGCCGGGCCGTTTCTCACCGATGTCAGCAAGGCCTGGCATCTGGATGCGGCACATCAGAATCCGTTCCAGCACCTTTCCTTGGAGCGCGCGGGCGACCCCGGCGAAATCGTCGGCGCCGCATTGTTTTTGGCATCCGATGCGTCCAGCTTCACCACCGGCTCAATTCTGCGGGCCGACGGCGGGATCCCCTAGCGAGCAGGAGGTTGGGCCATGCCCTGGGACTTTTCTACCGAGCCCGAGTTCGAGGAGAAGCTCGAATGGATCCGCGGGTTCGTTCACGACGAGGTGGAACCGCTCGAGGTGCTGTTTCCCGGGTGTGAGTTTCTGCCGCTGAACGACGAGCGGCGCCGCATCGTCGACCCGCTCAAACAGCAGGTGCGCGACAAGGGTTTGTGGGCACCGCATCTGGGGCCGGAACTGGGTGGGCAGGGCTTCGGCGCGGTCAAGCTGACGCTGATCAACGAGATCCTCGGCCGCAGCCCCTGGGCGCCGATCGTGTTCGGGACGCAGGCGCCCGACACCGGCAACGCCGAGATCATCGCCCGCTTCGGCACCCAGGAGCAAAAGGACCGTTACCTGGCGGGCCTGCTGTCCGGTGAGATCTTCTCGTGTTTCTCGATGACCGAGCCGCAGGGCGGCGCCGATCCGCGGGTCTTCACCACCCGGGCGGTGCGCGACGGCGACGACTGGGTGATCACCGGGCGAAAGTACTTCTCCTCCAACGCCTCCGTCGCCTCCTTTTTCATCGTCGTCGCGATCACCGACCCCGACGTGCCGGTGCATACCGGCGCGTCGACGTTCCTGATCCCCGCCGGCACCGAGGGACTGGTGTTGGAGGCCAACCACCATCTGGTCGGGGCCGACCCGCACGAGCCGGGCCATTCCCTGGTGCACTACAACGACGTGCGAGTGCCGTCCGACGCGTTGCTCGGAGAGCCCGGACAGGGCTTCCTGATATTGCAGACCCGGCTGGCCGGTGGGCGGCTGCACCACGCGATGCGCTCCATCGGGATGGCGCAACGCGCCGTCGAGATCATGTCGCGCCGGGCGAAAAGCCGCTTCACCCAAGGCAGCCTGCTGGCCGACAAACAACTGGTCCAGGAATTCGTCGCCGACTCCTACACCGAGTTGATACCGTTCCGGCTGACCGTGCTGCACGCGGCGTGGTTGATCGACCAGGGTGACGAGCGCGCCGCCCGGGCGGAGATCGCCGCATGCAAGATCCTGGCCTCGCAGGTGCTCAAATCGATTGCCCTGCGCGCGATCCAGGTGCACGGGGCGCTGGGGCTCACCGATCAACTGCCCTTGGTCAACGTCCTGCTCGGCGGCATCGCGCTGGGCCTGGCCGACGGGCCCACCGAGGTGCACAAGGTGAACCTGGCCCGAATGCTGCTCAAGGGTTACGAGGCCGAGGAAGGCGACTGGCCCAGCGAGATGCTGGATGTGCGGCGCGCTGCGGCGCGCGCCAAATACGGTGAGCTCGTTGACCTCTGACCGCGTGACCGCGGCGGTCGAGCGGGCGCTCGACGACCGCCAGCGCGGGGCCACCGAGGAGGTGGAACGCATCCTGGCCGCCGCGGTGCGCGTCATGGAACGCGTCGCGCCCGAACCGCCCCGCGTCAGCGACATCGTCGCCGAGGCGGGCTCATCGAACAAGGCGTTCTACCGTTATTTCGCCGGCAAGGACGACCTGATTTTGGCGGTGATGGAACGCGGGGTGGCGATCGTGGTGTCCTATCTCGAGCACCAGATGGCCAAGGAATCGCATCCGCGCGACAAGGTCATGCGGTGGATCGAGGGCACGCTGGCGCAGGTGGCCGACCCGCACCTGATCAGCATGACCCGTGCGGCGGCCGGCCAGATGTCGGCCGGCACCAGTTGGCGCGCGGCCGATCAGGAGATGATGCGGCCGCTTCGCGAGCTGCTCGTCGAACCCATTGCGGCGCTGGGCAGTACCGACATCGAGCGGGATGTCGAGGCGGTGTTCAGCTGCACCGCGGCAACGATGCGTCGCTACGTGGGTTCGGTCGAGCAGCCCGGCGCCGACGACATCGCCCACGTGGTGCGGTTCTGTTTACGGGGATTGGGGGTCAGTTGATGCGCGCGGTGATCTGTCGTTCCTATGGCACGCCCGAGGACCTGGTGATCGACGACGTGCCCGATCCCGTTGCGGCTCCCGGCCAACTGCTGGTGCGGGTGCGCGCCGCGGCGGTCAACTTTCCCGACGTGTTGTTCATCGCCGGCAAGTACCAGGTCAAAATCCCGCCCCCGTTCATACCCGGCAACGAGATCGCCGGGGAGGTCATCGCCGTCGGCGAGGGTGCGCCGTTCCGTCCGGGGCAGCGTGTTTCCGGGACCACCTTCGGGGCGTTCGCCGAACAGGCGCTGCTCGACGCGAGCCAGGCCGAGCTCATGCCCGACGACGCCGACTTCGCCTCGGCCGCCGCCTTCGGCGTCACCTACCGCACGGCCTACCACGCGCTGCGCTCGACGGCCGCTGTCACGCAGGGCGATTGGGTGGTCGTGCTCGGGGCCGCCGGCGGCGTGGGGCTGGCCGCGGTAGACCTGGGGGTCGCGATGGGGGCTCGGGTGCTGGCGGCGGCGTCGAGCCCGGAGAAGCTCGAGCTGTGCCGGCGCCGCGGGGCGGAGGTGACCGTGGATTATGACCGCGAGGACCTGAAGACCCGCATCCGTGAACTCACCGGGGACAGCGCCCGCGTGGTGCTGGACCCGGTGGGCGGACCGTATTCGGAGCCGGCGCTGCGCGGTCTCGCGCGTGGCGGCACCTTCGTCACGCTGGGCTACGCCGCGGGCTCCATCCCGGCGATTCCGCTCAATCTCATTCTGCTGAAAGACATCTGCGTGCGTGGCATGGAGATCCGGACCTTCATGGCCGACAGGCCCGACGACGCCGTGCGCGACCTGGCGGAGTTGGCGCAGATGTTCGCCGCCGGCACGGTGCGGCCGTACATCGGCGCGCGATTCCCGCTCTCGGAGACCGCGGCGGCGTTACGGCATGTGGCCGACCGCAAGGTGCTCGGCAAGGTGGTGATCGACGTCGCGTGACGCGGTGTCATGGCGTGACGATGTTGAAATTCGGATCCGGGTCGTCGAGCACACTCAGCAGGGCCTGCAGCGCGCCCTGATTCCCGGATAGCTCCAGGCCCGGTGAGCTGAAATCCCCCGTTGCCACGGCGAGCAGCCGAATCTTGTTTGCCAGCTTGACGGTAACGGTGGCGGTGGCGGGATCGGGCGCCGCCTTGCGCCGAACCAGCACCCCGTTGCGTAGGGTGAGCCGATAGTTGACCGCGGTGTCGGCGAAGGCGATGTCGATGGCGATGTCCAGATCCCAGCTGCGCGGTCCGTTGACGCGGATCGCCAGGCTGTCGAAGATCTGCTCCGGCGTCAGTTGGGACAGCAGGGTGGGCGATGTGACCTGGCCCGCGGTGCCGAAGGTTCCGTCGCGCAATTCCGTTGCCCCGCTCAGGAAGAAGTTGCGCCAGGTCGCGTTCTCGGCCCCGTAGGCCAGCTGCTCGAGGGTGTCGGCATAGAGATCTCGCGCGCCGGCGTGCTCGGCGTCGGTGAAGACCGCGTGGTCCAGCAGCGTCGCGGCCCAACGGAAGTCGCCGGCCGCGAACGCATCCCGCGCGAGGTCGACCACTCGGTCGATTCCGCCCATCGCCTCGACGTACCGCGGCGCCAACGCTTCGGGCGGATGAGGCCACAACCGGCCGGGGTTGCCGTCGAACCAACCCATGTAGCGCTGGTAGATCGCCTTCACGTTGTGGCTCACCGATCCGTAATACCCGTGTGTGTGCCAGGCCCGCTCGAGAGTCGGTGGCATCTGGAACATTTCGGCGATCTCGACGCCGGTGTGGCCCTGGTTCAGCAAGCGCAGTGTCTGGTCGTGCAAATACGCGTACATGTCGCGCTGCAGTGACAGGAATTCGACGATGCTGTCCCGTCCCCAGGTCGGCCAATGATGCGAAGCGAAGACCACGTCGGCACGCTCGGCGAAGGTGTCGATCGCTTCGGTGAGGTAACCGGACCACGCGTGCGGATCGCGCACCAGCGCGCCCCGCAGGGTCAGCAGGTTGTGCAGGTTGTGCGTCGCATTCTCGGCCATGCACAACGCGCGGAAACGCGGGAAATAGAAATGCATTTCGGCGGGCGCCTCGGTTCCGGGCGCCATCTGGAACTCGATCTCCACGCCGTCGATGGTGTGCTTCTCACCGGTCTCGCGGATGTCGACGGTCGGCACGATGAGGGACACCTCGCCCGTGGACGTGGCCTGCCCGAGCCCGCAACCCACGTGGCCCTGCGGTCCGCGCTCCAGCGTCACGCCGTACATGTACGTCGCGCGTCGCAGCATCGCCGGACCGGCATAGACGTTTTCGGACACCGCGTGCTCGACGAAGCCGTCCGGCGCCAACACCGTCACCGCACCGGAATCCACCTCCGCCTGCGAGGTGACGCCCAGTACGCCGCCGAAATGGTCGACGTGGCTGTGGGTGTAGATCACCGCCACCACGGGACGGTCACCGCCACGCTGGCTGCGGTACAACGCGAGCGCGGCCGCAGCCACCTCGGTGGACACCAGGGGGTCGATGACGATGATGCCGCCGTCGGACTCCACGAAGGTGATGTTGGAGATGTCCAGTCCGCGAACCTGATAGATGCCGGGCACCACTTCGTAGAGTCCTTGCTTGGCGGCCAGCGTCGACTGCCGCCAGAGGCTGGGATGAACCGATGTCGGGGCGGCATCACTCAAAAACGAGTAGGCGTCGTTGTCCCACACCACCCGCCCGTCGGCCGCTGTGATCACGCACGGAGACAGGGCGGCGATGAATCCGCGGTCGGCGTCGGCGAAGTCCGTTTGGTCATGCAATGGCAGATCGTGGTCGCGATGGGCCGACTCGATGACTGCGCTGGGAGGCTTGTGGTCCACGGTCGTACCTTGCCATCAAAGCGGCCTCGATCAAGGTGGTTCGGGCGGCTTTTCGCCGTCCAATTAATGAACACAGCAACAATTTCTGCGGGTTCTGGATCCCGACTCAGTTAACCCGCATACTGCCCAGACGGCCCTCAATGCCGAGGACCGCAACTATCGGGCAAAGGAGAACAGGTGAAGCGTCAACTGACGGTCGCGCTTGCTGGAGCGGCCATTCTTGCCGCGGGTATTTCGGGCTGTTCGAGTAGCAAATCAAATGGCGTTTCGACCTCGGTGCCGGGAGGCTCCGTGTCTGCCGGCGGTAACAACTCGTCGAAGGTCATCATCGACGGCAAGGACCAGAACGTCCAAGGCACCACTGTCTGCACCAAGGCTGGCGGCAACATCTCAATCGCGGTCGGTGGGAACCAGACCGGGATCAGTGTCGTGCTCGCCGACGCCAATCCGCTCGCAGTGAAGGCGGTCCAGCTCGGCAATGTCAACGGCGTGACGCTTCAGTACGCGCAAGGTAGCCAGGGCAACGCCTCGGCGACCAAGGACGGCAACACCTACAAGGTCACCGGCACCGCCAGCGGCGTCGACATGGCCAACCCGATGCAACAGGTGAACAAGCCGTTCGAAATCGACGCGACTTGCTCCTGAGCTAAGAATCGTGGGCGGGCGGTTGCCATCCATTGGGTGGCAACCGCACCGTGAACTCGGTCCGGCCCGGCGCGCTGTCCACCTCGATCGTCCCGTTGTGCGCCTTGACAACCGCGGAGACGATCGCCAAACCCAGCCCGGTGCTACCGCCCTTGCGCGAGCGCGAAGAGTCGCCGCGGGCGAACCGCTCGAAGACCTCGGATTGCAGCGCCGCCGGGATGCCGGGGCCGTTGTCGATGACCTGCAGCACGGTGTGCGACGGCTCGGTGCTCAACCGCGTGGTGACAACGGTGCCCGCCCCGGTGTGGACGCGGGCGTTGGCAAGCAGATTGGTCAGCACCTGGTGAAGCCGCGCCGCATCCCCGGTGACGACCACCGGTTCTTCGGGCAGGTCGAGTTCCCACTGATGATCGGGTCCGGCGACGTGTGCGTCGTTGACCGCGTCCACGGCCAACCGCGACAGATCCACCGGTTCGCGTTCCAACGGCCGGCCCGAATCCAGCCGGGCCAGCAGCAGCAGGTCTTCGACGAGGCGCGTCATCCGCTCGGTCTCGGACGCCACCCGGCTCATCGCCTGCGCCACCGCCTCGCGATCGTCGCCCATCCGCTGCGTCAGTTCGGTGTAGCCGCGGATCGCCGCAAGCGGCGTGCGCAGTTCGTGACTGGCATCGGCGACGAACTGGCGGACCCGCGTCTCGCTGGCCTGCCGCGCCGACAGGGCGGCGGCGATGTGGTCGAGCATCTGGTTGAGGGCGGCGCCGAGTTGCCCCACCTCGGTGGAGGGATTGGCGTCGGACTCACGCACGCGCACCGGCAGTTCGACCTCACCGCGTGCCAGCGGCAAGCCGGCTACCTTGCTCGCGGTCTGCGCGACGCGGCGTAACGGCGCCAGCGCCCGCCGGATGATGATCACGCCGGCCGTGGTGGCGGCGACCAGCGCGATGACCGTCACGATGGCGAAGATGACCAGCATCCGCATCAGGGTGGTGTCGATGTTGGCCATCGACAGGCCGGTGACGATGACGTCGCCGCCGTTTCGGCTCGGGGCGGCGACGACCCGGTAGCGGCCCAGCCCGTCCAGGTTCAGCGTCACCGGCTTGCGACGGTCGGCGATCGCGGACAGCTGCTGCTGGGCGGTGGGGCTCAGCTCGGCCCGGTCGCCGCTGCTCGTGGTGTAACCGGCGTCCACCGTGTTGCCGTGGCTGACCACCGCCGCCACCATGCCCGCCGGCTGGCCCGGGGCATCGAGGAACCGCGGACCGGGGCCCGGCCGTGGATAGACGTGCTGATGCCGCCAGCCCGAATGCGGCGGCTCGGGATACATCAGCGCCGAGCGATAGGAGGTGCCGGCCAGCTGTCCGTCGAGCTGTGCCACCAGGTGGTGGAGCAACGCCAGCTCGGTCGCCGCGGTGATGCCCACGCAGACGATGGCCAGCACGACGATCTGTCCGACCAGCAGCCGCAGCCGCAGCGACCAGACCCGCCGCGTGTCAGCGGGCCGGCTTGAGGACATAACCCGCGCCGCGCAGCGTGTGGATCATCGGTTCTCGGCCGTTGTCGATCTTCTTGCGCAGGTAGGAAATGTAGAGCTCGACGATGTTGGATCGGCCGCCGAAGTCGTAACTCCATACCCGGTCCAGGATTTGGGCCTTGCTCAGCACCCGCTTGGAGTTGCGCATCATGAAGCGCAGGAGCTCAAACTCGGTGGAGGTCAACGAAATTGGTTCGCCGGCGCGGGTGACCTCGTGACTGTCCTCGTCGAGCACCAGGTCCCCGACCACCAGCTGTGCGCCGCTGTCCACCGTGGTGACCCCGGTGCGGCGCAACAGCGCCCGCAGCCGCAGCACGACCTCTTCGATGCTGAACGGTTTGGTGACGTAGTCGTCGCCACCGGCGGTCAGGCCGGCGATGCGGTCTTCGACCGCGTCCTTGGCGGTGAGCAGCAGCACCGGCAGCTGCGGGTTCTCCTCGCGCAGTTTGTGCAAGACGTCGAGCCCGCTCATGTCGGGCAGCATCACGTCGAGAACCACCACGTCGGGCCGCTGCGAGCGGGCCGAAGCGATGGCCGACGCGCCATCACCGGCGGTGGAGATGTTCCAGCCCTCGTACCGCAGTGCCATTGACACCATGTCGGCCAGGACGGATTCGTCGTCGACGACCAAAACGTTGATGGGGTTGCCGTCCGCACGGCACATGACAACCCGCTCTACCGAGGCTCGGGGCTGCGTCACAAGTTCCAGTATCCGCCGACGGCTGAGCCGCGGCTATGCCAAACCTATGCGTAGCCTGTGAAACGAATCGCGCGACTGCTCAGCAGTCGCGCGATTCGTTCTTCAGTCAAGCCGTTAATACCAATAGCGCCGGCCGGCGACCGGGCGGCCGACCGAGCCCAGGATCCACAGGATCGCTCCGATGACCAGCAGCACGATGCCCAGCGTGGTCAGGATCGGTACGTGGAAAAAGTATCCGAGAATAAGCAGGACAATCCCTAAGATAACCATGTCAACTTCCTTTTGAGTGAGCGGTTAGAGGTTGATCGATTGCATTGAACTTGGTTGCGGCAGATGGCAATCCGTGACTTTCGGATTGACACCGAAGTAATTCAAGGGTCCGGCGATCACGGTCACCGCAACCGTGCCCGCCGAGGCGCATGATGTGTTGTCGTTTTTGAAGTAGTCGCGCTGCCACGCCGCGAAGACTCCGATCAGCAACCACACCAACGCAACCGTTCCGATGATCCCGCTGCCACGCATCGCGACCTCCAATGTGGACGAGAAGAAGTTTCTCGTGGACGTGAAGTTACCCATTCGACTTATGTCTAAACATGCAATGGGTTATGCGGCAGTGCTTGTCGGCACAACTCGCCGCGTCAGAGGTGATCAGCGAGCCAGGTCGCGGCCCGCTTCTTCGACGCACGGGACAGCCAGGCGTCCTGGATCAGCTCAGCTAATTCGGTTCTGCTGATTTCGCCCAACCGACTGGCCCGCACCAGGACCGAGGGGTGCCCATCGAAGTGGTTCGTGGTGAAAAACGGCGATTCGGGATCGGAAACCAGCGCCAACTTGTCGCTCTCCGATTCCACCCAGAGCATGATCACGTCGGCATAGCGTTCGCCGGTGTCCGGATCGGTCGCGTCGGGCCGGGGCGTGCGGAAAAAGACGAACGACTTCCCGCCCACCTGGTAAATGGCGTTGCCCTTGGGCCCCTCCAGGCGCTGAACGTGCGGCATCGCGGCGGCGATCTCGTGCACGTCGCTGAGCCGGGCGCGTCGGGCAGCCATGACCGCGAGCGTACCGATGGCCGGCGCCGGTGGTGAGAGACGTTGCCCCTAAGGGGATTTGATTTACCCCGCCGTTCGCTGCGCGGACACGTAGAGGGTGGGCGGCATGGAGTCCTCCGAACCCTGCGGCACGCTGCGGTCATACCGCGCCATCAACTCCGCGAACGACGCCGTCGTGACATCCCAGCCGCGCTCGCGCAGCCAGGCGTCGACCGGCGTGCGCTCCTCGGCGTACCACAGGTCGTCGAAGTCCGTGATCTCGGCGTTGACCAGCTCGGCGGCCGCCGCCCGCATCCGTCGCATGTCGTCGCGCTGCCGCTGGACCCGCCCGGGGTCGGTAAACCGCGAGTCGGGCACGTTGGAGGCGAGCCAACTGCCCGCGACGCTCAGCGAGTCGATCCGCTCGAACAGCAGGTCCTGGGCCCGCGCCGGCAGGTAGCGAACCAGGCCCTCGGCCGACCAGACGGCCGGCGCCGACGCGTCAAACCCCGCCTCCTGCAGCGCTTTCGGCCAATCCTGGCGCAAATCTATCGGAACATTGACCAGCCGCGCCTTCGGTTCCGCGCCGTGCGCGCGCAGTGTCTCGGACTTGAAATCCAGCACCTTGGGCTGGTCGAGCTCGTAGACGACCGTGCCGTCGGGCCACGGCAGCCGCCAACTGCGGGCGTCCAGGCCGGCCGCCAGGATCACCACCTGCCGAACGCCGGCGTCGGCGGCGCCGAGGAAGAACTCGTCGAAGAACGCCGTCCGGGTGGCCATGAAGTCGACCATCAGTTGCAGCCGGTCGCGCAGATCCGGCTCGATGTCACCGGCCTTGGCCAGCAGCGCGGGGTTGGCGTAGATGCTCCACATCCCCTCCCCCGCGGCGTCGACGAACACCCGCGCGAACGGATCGCTGATCAGCGGGTTCTCGCTCTCGGTCTCGGCCGCGCGAGCCGCGGCGACACCCAGCGCGGTGGCGCCCACGCTTTGAGTGATCTCCCAGGAATCATCGTCGGTCCGCGGCATGGCCAGTTCCTTCCCCAGAAAGTAAGTTACGCACACTATTCTTCCAGCCCCCGCCGCCCGGGGCCGCCCGTCGCCGCTGTCCTAGTCTTTTTCCCAGACGGTCCACAGGTTGCAAGGGAGTGCCATGACGCCCATCCCGCCGCGCACGCCGCAGGAGGTGTTCGCCCACCACGGCGCCGCACTGGCCGCGGGCGACCTCGACGAGATCGCCGCGGACTACGCCGAGGATGCCGTGGTGATCAGCCCCGCCGGCATCGCCCGCGGCACGCAGGCCATCCGCCAGGTGTTCGAGGAGTTGCTCGCCGACCTGCCGAATGCGCAGTGGGACTTGAGAACTCGCCTTTACCACGAAGACGTGCTGTTCCTGGTGTGGACCGCCGATTCGGCCGTCAACCGGGTCGACGACGGCGTGGACACCTTCGTGTTCCGTGATGGCATGATCCGAGCGCAAACCGTCCGATACACGCCGCACCCGAAGGGCTGACGAGTGGAACCCGTGAACCTGGAAGCCGTAGCGCAGTGGATGTCCGGGCAGGGGCTCGGTGAGGGGCCCCTGCAGGACGTTTCCAACGTCACCGGCGGCACCCAGAACGTGATGCTGCGATTCACCCGGGCCGGCCGGCAATACGTGCTGCGGCGCGGGCCACGGCACTTGCGCCCGCGCAGCAACAGCGTGATCCTGCGGGAGACGAAAGTCCTTGCCGCACTTGCCGGTTCCGATGTCCCGCATCCGCACCTGATCGCCGCCTGCGAGGACCCGAGCGTGCTGGGCGACGCCGTCTTCTACCTGATGGACCCGGTCGACGGCTTCAACGCGGGCGAGGGCCTGCCGCCGCTGCACGCCGGCGACGCCAAGGTGCGCCACGGGATGGGCCTGTCGATGGCCGACGCGCTGGCCAAGCTGGGCGCCGTCGACCACGTCGCGGTGGGGCTGGCCGACTTCGGCAAGCCGGAGGGTTTCCTGGAACGCCAGGTGCCACGCTGGCTTTCGGAGCTGGAGTCCTACAACGAGTACGAGGGCTACCCCGGGCCCGACATCCCCGGCATCGAGGAGGTGTCCACCTGGCTGGAACGGCATCGGCCGGCCAATTGGACCCCGGGCATCATGCACGGCGACTATCACGCCGCCAACGTGATGTTCTCCCGGACCGGGCCAGAGGTGGTCGCGATCGTCGACTGGGAGATGTCCACGATCGGGGATCCGCTGCTGGACCTGGGCTGGCTGCTGGCCACCTGGCGCCAGCCCGACGGTTCCAGCGTGTTCAGTCACGCCCTGGGCGGCCAGGACGGGCTCGCCAGCACCGATGAGCTCTTCGAGCGCTACGCCGCCAACACCACCCGCGACCTGTCCCACATCACCTGGTACACCGTGCTTGCCTGCTTCAAGCTGGGGATCGTGATCGAGGGGACGCTGGCCCGGGCGTGCGCCGGGAAGGCGGAGAAGGAGGTCGGCGACCAGTTGCACGCGGCCACGGTGCATCTGTTCGAGCGGGCGCTGGGCCTCATCTCCAGCGCGGCCTGACCCACTAACATCTCCTCTCGTGCCGCCTTATCCCGAGGAACCGGATTTCTACTCCGAGCCCACCGCGGCCGCGCGGTACGGCGGATATTACGAGCCCGAGGCCCCACCGCCCGAGCCGCCGACGCCCTGGTATCGCCGTCCGGCGGCGCTGGTCGCGGCCGGCGCGCTCGGGGTGATCCTGCTGGCCGCGCTGGTGTTCGCGGTGGTCAAGCTGACCAGCGGCTCACCGGCGCCCAGCCCCGCGACCACCACGACGGCCGTCCCGTCCACCACCGCGCCGGTGACCACCACGACGCACGCGCCGCGGCACCACGGCGGCGGTGGCGGCGCGCCCACCGAGACGGTGACCGAAACGGCCCCGCCGCCCAGCACGGACACTCCCACGACGACGGAGCCACCGAGCACCGTCACCGTTTCGCCGAGCACCGAAACCAGCACGGTCACGCAGACCGTGACCGAACCGCCCAGACGGGGACCGTTCGGCGGACCCTTCCAGCCCCGCCCCTAGCGCGGCGACATGCACGCGAGCGCCGGCCTGGTCCGGCCGGCAGCTGCGCCGGATGCGGCCGCGTGCCTTGCCATTTACCGGCCGTACGTCGAGCACACGGTCATCAGTTGGGAGATCGACGTCCCGACCGAAACCGAGATGGCCGCGCGCATCGCCGCCGCGCAGGCCAGCCACGAATGGCTTGTGCTGGAACGCGATCGCCGGGTGATCGGCTTCGCCTACGGGCACGCGTTCAATCGCCTTGCCACGTACCGGTGGTCGACCGAGACCGGGATCTACTTAGAGGCCGGCCATCGCCGCACCGGCGGGGGCCGCGCGCTCTACACCGAGCTGTTGCGCAGGCTCACCGAGCGGGGCTACCGGCAGGCATTCGCCGGCATCACCCAACCCAACGAGGCCAGCACCTGCTTCCACCGCGCGTTCGGCTTTATCGACGCGGGCCTGTACCGCCGCGTCGAATGGAAGCACGGCGACTGGCACGACGTCGCGTGGATGCAGCTGGACCTGAAGCCCGGCACCGCGCCGGATGAGCCACCCGGCCCCATCGTCTCGCCGGGCCGGGCGCGAGTCGGGGGCCTAGCCGCCGGCGCCGCCACCGCCCAGGAAGCCACCCGCGCCGCCGCCACCGACGAAACCACCGGCACCGCCGCCACCCAGGAAACCGCCGCCGGCGCCACCACCGATTTGCTCAATGCTGATTGTCATGGGCGGAAGGTATCGACGGAAAACCGCGCCGACAAGAAACTGGGTCTGAACGATTCGAATCATTTCGGGTTGCCCAACCCTGAGCTAGTGAGCGCGCCCGAAGGGATTCGAACCCCTAACCTTCTGATCCGTAGTCAGATGCTCTATCCGTTGAGCTACGGGCGCCTGTTCTTCAGTTGTCGTTCCGTGTTGCCGCTAAAGGATCTAGCGGAGGCGAGAGGATTTGAACCTCCGGTCCCCTTTGAGGGGGACAACTCATTAGCAGTGAGCCCCATTCGGCCGCTCTGGCACGCCTCCCTTGGACTTTCTGAGGGTACCGACCCCTTTCCGGTCTCGCGGAACCGGCCATACTGTACACAGCTGACACGTAAACTGTCGAAGTGACTGCCCGCCTGCGCAACGAACTGGCCGGACTGCCAGTGTATGTGCCCGGCAAGAACGTGCCGGGCTCGATCAAACTGGCCAGCAACGAGACCGTGCACGGGCCGCTGCCCAGCGTGCACGCCGCCATCGAACGCGCGGTAGCCGTCGTCAACCGCTACCCCGACAACGCCAGCGTCGACCTCAAGGCCGCGCTGGCCATGCACCTGGGTTCCGACGTCGCGCCCGAGCACATCGCGGTCGGCAGCGGTTCGGTCACGCTGTGCCAGCAGCTGGTTCAGATCACCTCGGCCGCCGGCGACGAGGTGATGATCGGCTGGCGCAGCTTCGAGTGCTACCTGCCCATCATTCAGGTGTCCGGCGCGGCCACCGTCAAGGTGCCGCTGACCGACCACACGCACGACCTCGACGCGATGCTCGCCGCGATCACCGACCGCACCCGGCTGATCTTCGTGTGCAACCCGAACAACCCGACGTCCACCGTCGTCGATCCGGACGCACTGACGCGCTTCGTCGAGGCCGTGCCGCCGCACGTCCTGATCGCGATCGACGAGGCCTACGCCGAATACATCCGCGACGGCCTGCTGCCCAACAGCCTGGAGCTGGCCCTGACCCACAGCAATGTCGTTGTGCTGCGGACCTTTTCGAAGGCCTACGGGTTGGCGGGCCTGCGGGTCGGCTACGCGGTAGCCCATCCGGACCTGATCACCGCGCTGGACAAGGTCGTCATGCCGTTCGCGGTCACCAACGTCGCGCAGGCGGCCGCCATCGCGTCGCTCGAGGCCTCCGACGAGCTGATGGCCCGCACTGATGCGCTGGTCCTCGAGCGCGCCCGGGTCAGCGCGGGATTGCGCGAGGCCGGGTTCGAGCTACCCGCGTCGCAGTCCAACTTCGTCTGGCTGCCGCTGGGTGAGCGCACCACCGACTTCACCGAGCAGGCCGCGGAGGCGCGCCTGGTGGTGCGGCCGTTTGCTGACGAGGGCGTGCGTGTCACCATTGGTGCGCCGGAGGAAAATGACGCCCTGCTGCATTTTGCCCGCGATTGGATTGCCCGCACCGAATCGTAAGGAGTCGCCCGTGGACCTTGCGCGGAAGAAGTTCACCGAGTTCAAAGAGCGCAGCGGCGACATCGCGGATTCCGAGCTCGACGACTTCTGGGCCGAACTGGCACCCGCGACCATCGAGGGCATGCTCGGCGAATGGAAGGGCGGCGAATTCCAGACCGGCCACAAGATGAACGGCCAGCTGGAAAAGGCCGGCTGGTACGGCAAGACCTTCAAGTCCGCCCGCGACGTGCAGCCGCTGGTCTGCCTGGACGCCGACGGCAACAAGTTCTCCAACGTGGAGATGGGTAAGGGCGAGGCGAGCCTGTGGCTGGAGGACTTCCGCGGAGAGGTCACCGCCACCATGGTTTACGACGGCCAGCCGGTGCACGACCACTTCAAGAAGATCGACGACGACGCCGTGATGGGCATCATGAACGGCAAGGGCGTCCGGGATAACGGCAAGTACTACTACTTCTACCTGGAACGCGAGTAGGTCTGGGCGCTCGAGTGTGCCTTCGTGCCGCAGAGTGTGAATTGACGGCGTTGAGTGTGCATCCAGGGCGGCGACGCGCCGTGCGAACCCGCCGTGGCCTCACACTCAATGCCCAGGCTTCACAGTCGGTGGCTAAAGGGCTAGGCAGCCCGAGCTAGCCCGCCGGGTTGCGACCCGTGAACGCGACCAATTGTTCGAGCGCACCGGCGTCCTCGGGGACGTCGACCGGGTCGTCGAATCCGGCCTGACCGCGTAGCTCCGGCCTGATGATCTGGCGCGCCAGGCCCAGCACGTATTCAGACAACGGCTCGGGCGCATTGATGTCGTGCCCCACCGCGGCGGCGTAATCCCAAGCGTGGACCAGGAATTCGACCGACAGGATGCCGCACGCGCTTTTGGCGGGGATCTCGCCCTTGCCGAACGGGACCGAGCCGTCCAGGCCGTGGCGGTGCCAGGCGTCCAGCGCGGGCCGGGCCGCGGCGATCACCTGACGCTCCACCGAATCGCCCTCGTCGCGCTCCGGGATCTGGGCGCCGACCATGCCCCCGAGCGCCGAGATCGAGTTCAGCAGATGCCCGGTCAGCGCTGAGACGTCGAATTCCGTGCACGGCGTCCGTCGCGACAGATCGTCGGCGGCGATGGTGTGCACCACGCGCTGCAGCACCCCCAGCGTGTCCTCGGCGCTGTGTAGCTCGTCGGTGGGCGGGGAATGCGGTCCGGGTCGCAAGTCAGGAGCCATATTCGCCACGCTACGGTCTCGATATGGCGCAAGCATACGAATCCGTCACCGTCGAGACGAAAGACCACGTCGCCCAGGTGACGCTGATCGGGCCGGGCAAGGGCAATGCGATGGGACCGGCGTTCTGGTCGGAGCTGCCCGAACTGTTCGCCGCGCTGGACGCCGACCCCGAGGTGCGGGCCATCGTGCTGACCGGCTCGGGCCGCAACTTCAGCTACGGCCTGGACGTGCCGGCGATGGGCGGCTCGTTCACCCCGCTGCTGTCCGGCGACGCGCTGGCCGGTCCCCGCGCGGTCTTCCATCGGGAGGTCAAGCGCATGCAGGGCGCCATCACCGCGGTCGCCGACTGCCGGACCCCGACCATCGCCGCGGTGCACGGCTGGTGCATCGGGGGCGGCGTCGACCTGATCTCGGCGGTCGACATCCGCTACGCCAGCGCCGACGCCAAGTTCTCGGTACGTGAGGTCAAGCTGGCCATCGTCGCCGACGTCGGCAGCCTGGCCCGCCTGCCGATGATCCTGAACGACGGACACCTGCGCGAGCTGGCGCTGACCGGCAAGGACATCGACGCGGCCCGCGCCGAGAAGATCGGTCTGGTCAACGACGTGTACGCCGACGCCGACGCCACCCTGGCCGCCGCACACGCCACCGCCGCGGAGATCGCCGCCAATCCCCCGCTGACCGTGCACGGCATCAAGGACGTGCTCGACCAGCAACGAACCGCGGCCGTCTCGGAGAGCCTGCGGTACGTGGCCGCCTGGAACGCGGCCTTCCTGCCGTCGAAGGACCTGACCGAGGGCATCTCGGCGACCTTCGAAAAGCGGCCGCCGCAGTTCACCGGCGAGTAGTCCCGCGCCACGTACCCTCGCTGAGGTGACGACACCAGACGGCAAGATCCGCCTCCCGGCCGACCTGGACTCCGTGACGACGATCGGCGCCGAGGACCACTCCGAAATCGACAGCGCCGCCGTCGACCGGATCTGGCAGGCCGCCCGGCATTGGTACCAAGCCGGCTTCCACCCCGCCATCCAGCTGTGCATCCGCCGGCACGGCCGCGTCGTGCTGAACCGGGCGATCGGCCACGGTTGGGGCAACGCCCCCAGCGACCCGCCCGACGCGGAGAAGATCGTCGTCACCCCCGACACACCGTTTTGTGTGTATTCGGCGGCCAAGGGCATGGCGGCGACCGTCGTGCACATGCTCGTCGAGCGCGGCGTGTTCTCGCTCGACGACCGGGTGTGCGAATACATCCCGACGTTCACCAGCCACGGCAAGCACCGGATCACCATCCGGCACGTGCTGACGCACAGCGCCGGACTGCCCTTTCCCACCGGGCCCCGACCCGACGTCACTCGCGCCGACGACCACGAGTACGCGCAGCAGAAGCTAAGCGAGTTGCGGCCCCTCTACCGTCCGGGGCTGATGCACATGTACCACGCGCTGACCTGGGGTCCGCTGGTGCGCGAGATCGTCTACGCGGCAACGGGCAAGGAGATTCGCGAGATCCTGGCCACCGAGATCCTCGACCCACTCGGCTTCCGCTGGACCAACTTCGGCGTCGCCAAGCAGGACGTCCCGTTGGTCGCGCCCAGCCACGCCACCGGGCGAACACTCCCGCCGGTGGTCGCCCAGATCTTCCGCAAGGCGATCGGCGGGACCGTGCACGAGATGATCCCGTACACGAATTCGCCGATGTTCTTGACCACCATCATTCCGTCGTCCAACACGGTGTCGACCGCGCAGGAGATGTCGCGTTTCGCCGAGATATGGCGCCGCGGAGGCGAACTCGACGGTGTGCGGGTGATCAGCCCGGAGACCATGTACGGCGCGGTGACCCAATGCCGAAGGCTACGACCGGATTTCGCGGTCGGGCTGCAGCCGGCCCGCTGGGGTACCGGCTACATCCTCGGCACCAACCGGTGGGGGCCGTTCGGGCGTAACGCGCCGCACGCGTTCGGCAACCTGGGCCTGGTTAACATCGCCATCTGGGCCGACCCCGCGCGCGGCCTGTCGGCCGGCGTGGTGAGCAGCGGCAAACCCGGGCGCGATCCCGAGGCCCGCCGGTACACCGCCCTGCTGGACACGATCACCGCCGAAATCCCATCCGGTTGACGACGACGGCAGTGGGAACACTGCCCTCATGGCTACCTATCGAGTGCTCGACCCGAAGGGCGAGGTCGTCGCGACCAAAGACATCGAAAGCGCCGACGACGCACACGCGTGGTTCGTCGACCAGAAGGCCGACAACAGCGAGCTCGGCTGGCGCATGGAAGTCGAACACGACGGCGAGTGGCATTTCTTCGACGACACCGAGGGCGACCGAAGCTAGGTGTTTGTCCCCCGGCTGGCGGGGCAACCAACAACGCATGGACTCGCAACGCTTCCGCAAGCTGCTGGACGCACCGGGGCCGTTCGCTTCGGTCTACTTCGATGACTCACATGACACCCATGACGCCGAGGCGCAACTCGAGCTCAAGTGGCGGGCGATCAAAGAAGAACTGGAACGTTTACACGCCGCAGCGACGGTCGTCGACAAGATCGAGGACGCGATCAAGAACCTGCGGCCGCCGATCGGCCGCAGCGGGCGGGCGGTGATCGCCAGCGCCGACGGCGTGGTGATCAACGAACATTTGGCCCGCCCCGCCGCGACCGATGTCGTCCGGGTATCCGAATTGCCTTATCTGGTACCGATTCTCGAGCAAAGCTTCGATCATCCCGATTATGTGCTGGCGGTCGTCGATCACAGCGGTGCCGACATCACCACCCACATCGGCGGAACGCTGCGCGACGAGACCGTGGACGGCGGTGGTCATCCCGTGCATAAAGCCGCCGGTGCGGAGACCGCGGGCTACGGCGATCCCCAGTTGCGCACCGAAGAGGCCGCACGTAAGAACCTGCGCGCCGTCGCCGACCGCGTCGCCGAACTGGCCGACGGCAAGGCCATCGAGGTGATCTTTGTGGTGGGCGAGGTGCGCTCGCGATCCGATCTGCTGGCCGAGTTGCCGGAACGGTTACGCGAGCGCACGGTGGCACTCGAGGTGGGAGCCCGGCACAGCGGGCACGACTTCGGTGAGATCGAGCAGGCCATCGAAGCTGAGTTCGTCAAGCGCCAGCTGCGCACCATCGACAACGCCGCGCAGCGCTTCACCGCCGAGATCGGGCGGCAGTCCGGGCTGGCGGCCGAGGGCTTGGGCGCGGTCTGCTCGGCGCTGCGTCAGGGCGCCGTGGAGACGCTGATCATCGGTGACATCGGCGACGCGACCGTCGTCGCCGACGAAGGCCTGACGACGCTCGCTCCCAACGAGAACGTGTTGTCCGAGCAGGGCGCCGCTCCCGCCAAGACGCTGCGGGTCGACGAGGCGCTGCCGTTCTCGGCGATCTCGGTGGGCGCCGCCCTGGTGCGCACCGACGAGCGCATCTCCCCCGCCGACGGGGTGGGCGCGGTGCTGCGCTACGCACCCACGCTGCACCAGAGCGTTGAGTGATCAGGAGCGGTGGCGGAGGGATTTGAACCCCCGGACGGTTTTAGCCGTCTCTCGCTTTCAAGGCGAGTGCATTAGGCCGCTCTGCCACGCCACCGCTGATCAGGGTAGCGGGACTCGGTAGCGTGGCCACCATGCGCGCCATCGTCGCCGAATCTTCCGATCAACTCTCCTGGCAGGATGTGCCCGACGTTTCCGCCGGGACCGGTGAGGTTTTGGTCAAGGTCGCCGCCGCCGGCGTGAACCGCGCCGACCTACTGCAGGCGGCCGGCAAGTACCCGCCCCCGCAGGGGGCGAGCGAGATCATCGGCATGGAAGTGTCCGGTGTCATCAGCGAGGTCGGCGCCGACGTGACGGGATGGTCTGTCGGACAAGAGGTTTGCGCGCTGCTCGCCGGGGGTGGTTACGCCGAGTACGTCGCCGTCCCCGCCGGCCAGCTGCTGCCGATTCCCGACGGCGTCGATCTGGTGGACGCGGCCGGGCTGCCCGAGGTGGCCTGCACGGTGTGGTCGAACCTGGTGCTGACCGCCCACCTGAGCAAGGGCCAGCTGCTGCTGATGCACGGCGGGGCCAGCGGCATCGGAACGCACGCGATCCAGATCGCCCGGGCGCTGGGTGCGCGGGTGGCCGTCACCGCCGGATCGCAGGAAAAGCTGCAGACCTGCCGCGACCTGGGCGCCGAGATCACCATCAACTACCGCGACGAGGACTTCGTCGCCCGGCTGCAGGAGCACGGCGGCGCCGACGTGATCTTCGACATCATGGGCGCCTCCTATCTGGACCGCAACATCGACGCCCTGGCCACCGATGGGCAGCTCGTCATCATCGGCATGCAGGGCGGCATCAAGGGCGAGCTCAACATCGGCAAGCTGCTCGCCAAGCGGGCGCACGTCATCGGCACCACGCTGCGCGGGCGGCCAGTCAGCGGCCCGAACAGCAAGAGCGAGATCGTCGCGGCCGTGACGGCCAAGGTGTGGCCGATGATCGCCGACGGCCGGGTCCGGCCGATCATCGGCGCCCGCCTGCCCATCCAGCAAGCCGGTGAGGCACACCAACAGCTGACGTCGAGCAAGGTGACCGGAAAGGTCGTCCTGACGGTCTAGCCCAGCGAGGCCAGCGCGCGGACCAACTGGTCGACTTCGGCCGTCGTCGAGTAGTGCGCCAGGCCGACGGTGACCGCGCCGCCAACGTCGTTGACGCCCAATACGTCGAGCGCGCGGGAACTTTCGTTGGTGACGGCCAGAATTCCGTTGTCCGCCAACCGCTGCACGACGCGTTCGGCGGGCACGCCGTTCAACGCGAAACTGACCACCGGGATGCGCACCTCGGGACGGCCGATCACCATCACCAACGGCAGCGAGCGCAACGACACCATCAGGTAGTCGTAGATCCGGTTCAGGTACGCCGTGGCGGATTGCATCGACACCGCCAGGCGTTCGCGCCGGTTGCCGCGGGCGGACTCGTCGAGCGAGGCCAGGTACTCGATGCTGGCCACCACCCCGGCCAACAGACCGAATTGGTGCGCACCGATCTCGAGGCGCGCCGGCCCCGTCGCCTTGGGATCCGGCGAGATGGAACTGAACGAGTTGAGCAGCGCCGGATCGCGGAACACCATGGCCCCGATCGGCGGACCGCCCCACGCCGCGGCGTTCACCGCCACCACGTCGGCGTCGGTCTCCTTCACGTCGAGCAACCGGTAGGGCGCCGCGGCGGAATGGTCGACCACCACCAAGCCGCCGACGTCGTGCACCAGCTTCGTCATCGCGCGCAGGTCGGTGACCGTGCCCAGCGTCGCGGAGGCCGAGGCGACGGCGACCAGCCGGGTCGACTTGCCGATCAGGCCCTCCCACTGCCACGTCGGCAGCTCACCCGTCTCGATGTCGATCTCGGCCCACTTGACCTTGGCGCCGTAGCGGTGCGCCGCGCGCAGCCACGGGGCGATGTTCGCCTCGTCGTCCAGGCGGCTGACGATGACCTCGTAGCCCAGGCCGGCCCGCGACGACGACGCCTCGGCCAGCGCTGAGAGCAGGATCGCCCGATCGGCGCCCAGCACGACGCCGGCGGGTTCCACGTTGAACAGATCGGCCACCGCCGCCCGCGCCGCCTCGAGAACGGCAGCACTGCGCTGCGCCGACGGGTGTGCGCCCACGGTGGTGGGACCGGACCGGCGGAAGGCGGTCGACACGGTCGTCGCGACGGAATCGGGAACCAGCATCCCGCTCGGGGCGTCGAAGTGTACCCACCCGTCACCCAGCGACGGATGTAGTCCGCGCACCCGGGCGACGTCGTATGCCATGTGGGCCACCTTAAAGCTTCCGCTTTTTGCGAAACTGTGACGGTAGCGGGTGCCACAGACGTTCCGGCCAGTCGGTGGCCTCCCGAGCCAGGGCACCCGGCCAGCCATACTAGTCGAGTGGGGCTCTGGTTCGGAACGCTCATTGCATTGTTCTTGCTGATAGCGCCCGGGGCGATCATCGCACGTATCAGTCAGTTGTCGTGGCCCGTCGCTGTCGCGGTCGGCCCGGCACTGACCTACGGCATGGTCGCCCTTGCCATTATTCCGTTTGGTGCCATCGGGATTCCGTGGAACGGGTGGACGGCGCTGGCGGCGCTGGTGGTGGTGTGCCTGCTGATGACCGGTTTAGCGCTGCTGCTCGCCCGCTACCGCGACCGCGACGCCGAGGCCCGCGCGATCAGCCGGTGGCCGGCCATCACGGTGGGGGCCGGGGTGGCGCTGGGATCCCTGCTCGTCATGTGGGCCGCCTACCGCGGGCTGGCCGCCCATTGGCAGACCATCCCGAGCACCTGGGACGCCGTCTGGCACGCCAACGAGGTGCGGTTCATCCTGGACACCGGCCAGGCGTCGTCGACGCACATGGGCGAGCTGCGCAACGTCGAGACCCACAAGACGCTGTACTACCCGTCGGTGTTCCACGCGCTGATCGCGGTGTTCTGCCAGCTGACCGGGGCGGCGCCCACGACCGGCTACACGCTGAGCTCGGTTGCCGCATCGGTGTGGCTGTTTCCCACCAGCGCGGCGATGCTGACCTGGCATCTGCTGCGGGCGCGCACCACCGAGTGGCGCTGCGCCGGGGCGGCGGCCACCGCGGCCGCGCTGTCGGCGTCGTTCACCGCGATCCCCTACGTCGAATTCGGCGTCGCCGCGATGCCCAACCTGGCCGCCTACGGGGTCGCGGTGCCCGCGTTCGTCCTGATCACCTCCACGCTGCGACACCGCGACCGCATCCCGGCGGCCGTGCTGGCCTGGGTGGGGGTCATGTCCGTGCACATCACCGGCGGCGTGATCGTGTTGTTGTTCCTGGTGGCCTGGTGGGTGATCGACGTGTTGTGGCATCCGGTGCGCGGCAGGCTGGCCGATTTCATCGCGCTGGCCTGCGTCGCGGTGCTGACCGGACTGATCCTGCTGCCGCAGTTCATCAGCGTCCAGGGACAGGAAGACATCATCGCCGGGCACTCGTTTCTGACCCACCTCAGCAAGAAGCGGGGATTGTTCGACGCGGTCTTCCAGCACTCCCGGCACCTCAACGACTTCCCGTACCAGTACGGGCTCATGGCGCTCGCGATCCTCGGCGGACTGCTCTTCGCCTACAAGAGGATCTGGTGGCCACTGGCGGTCTGGCTGCTGCTCGTGGTGGTCGACGTCGACGCCGGGACGCCGCTCGGCGGTCCGGTCGGCGCGGTGGCCGGGATGTTCGGCGAGTTCTTCTACAAAGATCCGCGCCGGATCTCGGCGGCCATCACCCTGCTGCTCGAGCCGATGGCCGGCGTCGCGCTGTTCACGATCGTCGTCGGCGTCGTGGGCGTCGCGAAACGAGTGGCCGCCCGGGTCAGACCGTCCCTGGCCAGCGATCGGCGCCTGGGGCCGGTCCCGGTGTGGATCGCCGCCACCGCGGCGCTGCTGGTGGTGGCCACCGTGCTCACCGGGCGTCACTACCTCTATCGGCACATCGTGTTGTTCGGCGACAAGTACGACTCGGTGATGATCGACCAGCGCGATCTGATGGCGATGGCCTATCTGGCCAAGCTGCCCGGTGCGCACGAGACGTTGATCGGCAACGCCAACACCGACGGCACGGCCTGGATGTACGCCGTCGCCGATCTGCATCCGCTGTGGACGCACTACGACTACCCGCAACAGATGGGCCCGGGTCCCAACCGGTACATTTTCTGGACCTCGGCCCGCAAAGGCGATTCAGATCCGCGGGTCCTCGAGGCGATTAAAGCGCTCAATATTCGGTACATCTACACGAGCTCGCCGACTGTCCGGGGGTTCGCCGTACCCGAAGGACTAGTGTCACTGGATAAGTCGAAGTCGTGGGCGCTGATCTACGACAATGGCGGTGCCCGAATTTATGAATGGCGCGGAAACGGCGCGACGCCCCACTCATAGTCCACAAAGGATGGTGAAGAGTTGAGTACCCGCAACGATGACGACGGCGTCGAGATCATCGGGGGCGTCGACCCGCGGATGATGGCACTGGCCGAGGACGACGGCGCCGACGAGCGTTCCCTGACCGATCTGGTCGAGCAGCCCGCCAAGGTGATGCGGATCGGGACCATGATCAAGCAACTGCTCGAGGAGGTGCGCGCCGCACCGCTCGACGAGGCCAGCCGTAACCGGCTGCGCGAGATCCACGCGACCAGCATCCGGGAACTGGAGGAGGGCCTGGCACCGGAGCTGCGCGAGGAGCTGGACCGCCTGACCCTGCCCTTCAACGAGGACGCGGCGCCGTCCGACGCCGAATTGCGGATCGCGCAGGCACAGTTGGTCGGCTGGCTGGAAGGACTGTTCCACGGCATCCAGACCGCGCTGTTCGCCCAGCAGATGGCCGCCCGCGCGCAGCTGGAAAAGATGCGCCAGGGCGCGCTGCCGCCGGGCATGGGTAAGCCGGGCGGCGCGCCCGGGCACGGTCAGTACCTGTAAGCGAACTCGAGTAGTTGACGGTGTCGGGTCCTCACATCGAGACGCACAACGCATGGGTGGAATTTCCCATCTTCGATGCGAAGTCGCGTTCGTTGAAGAAGGCCTTCCTCGGCAAGGCCGGCGGCACGATCGGCCGCAACAGCTCCAACGTCGTTGTGGTCGAAGCGTTGCGCGACATCACCATGTCCCTCGAGCTGGGCGACCGGGTGGGGCTGGTGGGCCACAACGGCGCGGGCAAATCGACTCTGCTGCGCCTACTTTCGGGCATCTACGAACCCACCCGCGGATGGGCGACGGTCACCGGCCGGGTCGCGCCGGTCTTCGATCTCGGGGTCGGCATGGACCCCGAGATCTCCGGCTACGAGAACATCATCATTCGCGGCCTGTTCCTGGGCCAGACGCGAAAGCAGATGCTGTCCAAGGTCGATGAGATCGCCGAGTTCACCGAACTGGGCGACTACCTGTCGATGCCGCTGCGCACCTATTCCACCGGCATGCGGGTTCGGCTGGCGATGGGCGTGGTCACCAGCATCGACCCCGAGATCCTGCTGCTCGACGAGGGCATCGGCGCGGTGGACGCCGACTTCTTGAAGAAGGCGCAGTCGCGGTTGCAGAGTCTGGTGGAGCGCTCCGGAATCCTGGTGTTCGCCAGCCATTCCAACGAATTCCTGGCCCGGTTGTGCAAGACGGCGATGTGGATCGATCACGGCGTCATCCGCATGTCGGGCGGCATCGAGGACGTGGTGCGCGCGTACGAAGGCGAAGACGCGGCCCGGCACGTCCGCGAGGTGCTGGAAGAGACGCAGCAAGCGAGTCGGGTCGAGACACCCCTGGCCCAAAGAGCATCCGGGGATGAGTGAGACCGTCTTCGCCGTCGTCGTCACCCATCGGCGCCCCGACGAGCTGGCCAAGTCGCTCGATGTCCTGAGCACGCAGACCCGGCTGCCCGATCACCTGATCGTGGTGGACAACGATTTTTCCGGCGACGGCCGGGTGCGCGACCTGGTGGCCGGCCAGCCTATCCCCACCACCTATCTGGCTTCGCGCCGAAACCTGGGCGGCGCAGGGGGTTTCGCACTCGGCATGCTGCACGCGCTGGCCCAGGGCGCCGATTGGGTGTGGCTGGCCGACGACGACGGGCGCCCGCAGGATACGGGCGTGCTGGCCACCCTGCTGGCGTGTGCCGAGAAGTACGGCCTGGCCGAGGTGTCGCCGATGGTGTGCATCCGGCCGCCCAGGATCGGCCGGAACTCATCGGATCCGCAGGGATGCAGGTAGACGGTGTCCAGGCAGGTCCCGAACGGCAGGCCGGATCGCACCAGCCGGCGGTGCAGTTCCACCTCGTCGCCGCGGATGAACAGCCGCAGATCCGGGACACCGACGGCGTCCAGGGTGGCGGCCCGAAACAACGCGCCGTTGAACAGCGACGCGATCCCGGGCAGCAGGTCCTGGCCCGCCTCGGTGCGTAATTCGCTTGTGCGCCTGCGCCATACCAGACCGCGACGCAACGGGAACGCCAGCCGCTCCGGGTCGGCCATGTTGCACACCATCGGCGACACCTCGGCCAGGCCGTACTTCTCGGCACACGCCAGCAGGGTGGCCAGCACGCCCGTATCC